>JBGSIU010000065.1:0-2180 GCA_041742375.1 Patescibacteria group bacterium | reverse complement strand
TGTCTGGGGTTTTGGGTTCGCCCTGCCTCGGCTGATTTCCCGCCCGCAGGAGGGGTCTGGGGAGGAATGCGGGCGGGTTTCGGACTGGGGGTTTTCGGAAAAAAATTCTCGGCTATTATTTTATCTTCTGGAAAGAATCATTTAATTTCCCGCCAAAAGCCATATAATTTTGCACCGCCTCTTCGTATTTCGCAAGGTCATTTTTGTAATTCTTCCAGTCATAATTTGAATTGGCAAAACTTTGGCTTTTGGCGTAGAGCGCACCGAGAACAATTTTGAAACGACTTACTGTCTCAATCAATGCACCCACATACTTGGATAGTAAATCAAGGTGTTCTCGTTCGTCGCTAGTCAAATCACCAACAAGAGATTTTATTTCCTTGTCGCAATTCTCTAATTCAGGAATGATGTTTTCAATCTTTTTTAAATGTTCGCCAAAATCAATCGCCTTAAAAATTCCTGGAATTGGGATTATATGGCGAATTGAAGTTTTGAAAACATCATCGTGAATTGCGACATATTGAGACAGTAAGTCGTTCGTGTTCCACGAAAGCTCTAAAATTTTTTCTTTGTTGGTTGCCATATTAAACTTTCAATATTTTTTCTTCTATCAAAGGCAAATATTTTTTATACATTTCATTCGGCATAGAAATATTTAGTTTGTTTTCTTTGGAGGATTTTTCGATATAACTTTTGATATAATCGCTTTTTAGTAGAAAATCGTCGGTGTGTTCAATAGCAAGCAATCTAATAGTGCCAACCATAAATTTTGCAAAATCTTTTTTATCCAAAATATCTTTGGCTTTTAATATTACAGGTTCGTGGATTTTTGATTTTTCGCTTTTCAAATGTGAAGCATAGGTGGAAAAAAGATTTTCCATAAATAAATCTGACGGAAACATATTTTTTGTGGTAGATAGAAATTGATCAATAACTCCTATTGAAATTACTAATTTGGTGTCGGGAGTTTCCGCCGATTTTTTGATTCCATTCAATACATCAATAAGCCCCATTGTGAGAATTTCTTTTGAAATAAAATTATCCAACGCAAACATTTTAGGGAAAATTTTATCCCACATACTCCCGTGTTTCGGTTTCTTTTTATAGCCGTAACATTGCCAAACTTCATCGTTTAACACAGGTTTCATCGCCATAACGGCGAGTTGTAAAACTAAATCATTTATATCTGTAATCTTATTTTCCATAATCATTGCTCAACTTTTTATTTTTACCTTATCCCAAGATTGCTCTGCTCCGTCATAAAAACCTTTAATTGTAGCCGCCAAACGAAATTGCGCCTCTTGGTTTAAATCGTGTGCATTAACACCGATTCGTTCACAGAAAGTAAAAACAAGAGGTCCCAACATCAATTTCTGTTTCCAAGCGTTTTCAGACCATAATCTATGATTAACTCTCGCAACTCGGTCATCATTTTCAATTCCCAATTCTTTGGCGGCTTCAATATTTTTCTTGGTTAAATCCTCCCTCATATTGTAATTGAAACTCAAATTCATTTTTCCAAGATTAGTTAGCCAATGGAGTGTCACGCTATCAATCATATTGTTGTAAGTTTCCATTCCAGCCCAAATATCATCTCTTCCTTTTTCGTGAAGATAAGATTTTGTGAAGTCGCTTTGAGCAACAACAATTTTCCCACTAATAAATTTGTGTGTCCACGCAAGCGCGAATAATTCAAAACGAATAACCTTTATTTCTTCATTCAATTTTTGAGAATCAATTTTTGCAAATTCTGGATATACCTCAACGACATTTTTTTTGACGACATCAGAAAAGATATTCCCAGCGTCAATTTTGCCGATTACTGGATTTAGAATTTGCGTATCGTAAAAATCACGACAAAAATCTTCTAGCTTCATTTCTTGTTTTCTTGAGAAAAATGACATAATGATTTTTACTTTAATAATTCCTCCATGGGAACGCCCAACGACTTGGCGATTTTTTGAATTGTTTGAACACTCGGTTTTGTAACGACACCACCCTCAATTTTAGTAAGTGTGGAATATTTAATATCGGCTTTTTTCGCCAAGTCGTCTTGCGTTAAACCTTGTTTTGTTCGCACTCGTTTTATATTTTGTGATATTGTTGACATAGTATGCTACTTTTGATAGTATAGAAATATGAGTCATTACTTTCTTTGCTCACAAAACAATGATAGCATA
>JBGSIU010000064.1:0-32881 GCA_041742375.1 Patescibacteria group bacterium | reverse complement strand
CATGCTATTTATAATTCTCGTTGGAAGCTCAAACTCTTCGATACTAGTCTTGAGTAGCGCCGGCGTGGCGATTGAAAGAGCACCTGCATCTTGTTTGATGGCCATATCCCGCGGATTAACAATTTGGTCAAAATACGCGATTATTGTTTTTGACGCTTCAGACATTGCCGCAGATGGCTTAATCGATCCATCAGTCCAAATCTCAAGAGTTAATTTGTCAAAATTTGTTTTGCGGCCAACGCGTGTATCCTCAACCAAATAATTAACTCTTAAAACCGGTGAAAAAATCGAGTCCACTGGAATAAATCCAAATCCTTCGCGTTCTTGCTCATCGGCAACCACATAGCCATAACCATTTGTAACGATAATTTCGGCTGAAATTTTGCTTTTTTTATCGGCTAAATGAGCAATCACCAAATCTTTGTTAACCACTTCTACTTCTGCTGGACATTCCAAGCTTTCGGCGCGAACCGGACCGGAACCTGTCGCATTTAACTTTATCTTTATTTTTTCTGTTCCAAAATATTTAAAACGGATCCTTTTAGCATTTAATACAATTTCTGCCACAGTCTCTTTAACTCCTTCAATTGTGGTAAATTGATTAGACACGCCGGCAATTTTAATCGCCATCGGCGCAGCTCCTTGAATTGATGTCAAAAGAACCCGCCGCAATGCTGATCCTAATGTGTGGCCATAACCGCTCTCTAAAGGCTCTAAGACAAATTTTCCATAGGAATCAGATTCTGAATCAGCAATTATTTTAAAATTAGGAGTAAGCATACGATTAATTTTTAATTTTCAAGTACCAATTTTCAATGAATTTTCAATAATCAAATTTTCAAACAAAAAATGCGTTATTTTTAAAAATTGAAAATTGTGATTTAATTGAGAATTGAAAATTGTTAAATTGAAAATTTATTTGCTATCTTGAATAAAATTCAACTATCAACTGGTCATCAATCGTTGTTTCGATGTCTGCGCGTTCTGGAACTTTAACTATTTTCCCCGCCGCTCCTTGTTTTGCCAACCAAACCGGCGGAGTATGTTCTTTTTGAATTGCTTTCGCCTTTGAATCGACAGTTAAAACCTGATTTAATTTCACCTGATATGATGGAATATTAATTTTTTGATTATTAATCGAAACGTGCCCGTGAGAAACAAGCTGTCTTGCGGCGGCGCGGGTGGGCGCTAAACCTAAACGAAAAATCACATTATCTAAACGCATTTCAAGCATTTGGAGCAAGACATCACCAGTTTTACCTTTTTCTTTTTTTCCAATTTCGAAATAACGGTGAAATTGTTTTTCTGATAATCCATACATTCGTTTTGCTTTTTGTTTTGCCCGAAGTTGAACTGCATAATCGCTTTTTTTCTTCCTGCCTTTTTGCCCATGTTGGCCCGGCGGCACATTAAGCCGTTTATCACGAGATTTGCTCGCCAAACTCTTTAAGTCTAAGCTTTCGCCTTCTTGACGTTCTAATCTGTGTTTGGGACCAGTATACCTAGACAAAATCAAAAATCAAAAATCAAAAATCAAAATTACAATTAAAAATTTAAAAAGTAACCTGACTTGACATTTGAAATCTTTATCTTTGTTTTTTGTTTTTAAGATTTAAAATATAAACTCCCATTCCAACGATAACTGAGACTAATGATGCAACTACATAATCATAAAAGTTCATCTCTCTTTCTCTAATAAAACTCCAACCAATCCAGCTAATGAAAAAACAAACAGAAACTATTAAAAAATTGGCGTTCTTCATACTTTTAATTCTCACTTTTAACTTTGATTTTTTAACTTTTAACTATCCTAGATTCTTCTCTTTTTCTTTGGCCGCGGGCCATTGTGAGCAATCGGCGTGACGTCCGCAATTTTTGTAACTTTTAAACCCATTGGCTTAATAGCTCGCAAGGCCGCATCGCGTCCACTCCCAGGACCTTTAACAAATATTTCCACTTCTTTTAATCCAAAATTTTGGGCTGCGCGCCGAACGACATTGTCAACTGCTGTCGTTGCGGCATATGGAGTCGATTTACGAGCTCCTTTAAAACCCGATGCTCCACTTGAACCCCACGCAATCACGCCTCCCTGATTATCGGTGACTGTGCAAATTGTATTGTTAAAAGTTGCTTGAATATAAATTCTGCCTTTTTCCACAAATCTTTGCTGCTTCTTCTTTGCGCGAATTACCGGCTTTATTTCTTCTTTTTTCTTTTCTGTTGTGGCGGTTTTTGTCATATCAACCGCTTTTGTTTTATCAGACACAATCAAATACTAACCAATACTATCCAATACTAACTAATACTATCAAATACTATTTAAATATTATTTAATTAATATTTATTTGTTAGTATTGGATGGCATTAGTTAGTATTAGTTAGTATTTGATAGTATTATTTTTTCGCCCCCGTTGTTCCCGCTGCTCCTTTTGCCGCTTTTGCTTTGTCCATTTTCTCGGCTAATTCTTTCTTAATTGCTCCGATCGTCATTCTCTTTCCTCGTTTTGTCCGAGCATTGCTTCTTGTTCTTTGCCCGCGAGCCGGCAGATTTCGAATATGACGAAGCCCTCTGTAGCTTCCAATTTCTTTTAAACGCTTAACATTATCATAAACTTCTCCTCTTAAATCTCCTTCAACGCGAATCGTATCAATTATTTTTTGAATTCTATTCACTTCATCTTCTGTTAAATCCTTAACTCTCTTATCCTCCGGAACCTGAGCGCTTTTTAGAATTGGAACTACATTACATCTACCAATACCATAAATATAGCTAAGTGCTATATCAATACGTTTATTTAACTTTAAATCAACTCCAGCAACTCTTGGCAATAATTACGAATGAACGAATGGACGAATGGACGAATTCGTAAATTCGTAAATTCGTAAATTCGTAAATTCTTCGAATTTACCCTTGTCTTTGTTTATGTTTTGGATTGCTACAAATCACCCGCACAACGCCTTTGCGACGAATAATTTTACATAACTTACAACGTTTATTGACTGAAGCTGCAACCTTCAAAGAGATAGTTTGTAGTTTGTAGTCTGTAGTCTGTAGAAAAATATTTTTAATTTTATTTTTCTTCTACTGACTACCAACTACTGACTACCGACTTTTACTTGGTTCTATATGTTATTCTCCCTTTCGTTTTATCGTATTCTGACACTTCAAATTTCACATGATCTCCTGGAATAATTTTTATAAAATTCATTCTCATTTTTCCTGAAAGATGACACAAAAAAATCTGCCCATCTTCTGTTTTAACCCGAAACAATGTATTAGGCAGAGCTTCTGTGACTTCGCCAATATATTCCGTATATCCTGGTTTATTCATAAAAGACTTTAACGTCTAATTATACCAAAAAATCGTTATTCAGGCAACTAGTTAATATTTCAGGACTTTTTTTAGCAACTGCCAATGTACACTCAAAAAGGCCGGCAAGAGAACTGTCTCGCGTGGTAATCGTCCAACCATCTTCATTCCCATACCAAACCTTATCCGTTCCAACAGCATATATCACTTCAATTGCCAAAGTCATTCCCTCGTTTAGTTTTGCGCTTTTTTCGCGCTTTCCTTCGGCAAAACAAGGAATTATCGGGTCTTCGTGTAATTTCCTTCCCACACCATGCCCGGTCAAAACACGAATCGAGTGATAACCCCCTTTTTTCTCAACCACGTCCTGAATCGCTTTTGAGATATCCCAAACATAATTTCCCACCCGACAAACTGCAATTGCATTTTCTAAAGCTTCCTTACCTATCTCTAAAAACCGTATTTTTGGATTCTCACGGATATTTTTAAATTTTACACTGTCATTTTGAATTAGTTTCGTCCATGACATATCCGTGTGAAACCCTTTGTATAACACTCCCATATCAACCCCCAAAACATCATTCTCTTTAAGCACATCATTCCCCGGCAACCCGTGGACAACAGTACTGTTAAGGCACATGCAGGTTGCATATTGATACCCTTTAACTGTTTTAAAAGATGCTTTTGCTCCCCGTTTATTTATCTCGCGATCCGCAAAGCGTTCCAATTCAATTGTTCTCACCCCCGGTTTTGCTCTTTCAAGCGTCTTTTTCATGATTTCGGAAAGCATTTTCCCGCCCTTCCGCATTATCCCTATCTCTTCTTTTGTTTTAATGTTAATTTTCATATATTCTTCATAACCTCTTCATGCACTTTTTCGATTGATTCATCGCCTTTAATTTCAACTAAAACATTTTTTGTTTTAAAATAATTAAGAATCAAATCTGCATCTTTTTTAAAACCTTTTTTAATGCGAATTTTAATGTTTTCCAGAGATGTGTCGTTCCGTTCTTTGCCGCCATCATCAATTTGGTCTTTTTTTATTAATCTTTCAATAACTTCTTTTTCCGGAGTCTTCAGCAAAAAGGCAAAATCAATCCTTTTTCCTGGTTTTTTAACATATTTTTTCAAATGAGTTAAATCATCTTTGGTTCGAGGATAATTATCCAAAATAAAACCGGGCGATGTATCTAAAATTTTTTCTAAAATACGGATTTTAATTTCAGTTGGACAATTTAATCCTTGAGATAGGAACTTATTTGCTTCAATACCATCGGCGGTTTTTTCTCGAAATTCTTTTCTTAAAAGTTCACCAATTGAGACCCATGGCAATTTCAGTTTTTTGGAAAGAAGTTTTCCCTGAGTACTTTTGCCTGATCCGGGAAGACCCAAAAAAATGATATTCAAAAAAAAATACTAACTAATGCCATCTAACAATAATTAAATCAAAATGCAAAAATCAAAATGCAAAAAACTACCTTAATTTTTATTTTTGATTTTTTATTTTTAATTTATTTTTATTGGATAGTATTTGATAGTATTGGTTAGTATTAGTTAGTATTTACTTTAAATTGCTCACAATTTGCATAATATCTTCGTGGACTTTTTCAACAGATTGTTCGCCGTTTATGCGATAAAGAAGACCGCGGCGATTATAAAAATCTAAAACCGCCTCTTCTCCGCTTTTGTAAATTTCAAGGCGTGATTTTATCATTTCCGGGCTATCATGGCTTTTTCCTGCTCCTTTATATGCTTCACGTTTCCGAAGAAGAAGACGTTTCACTGATTCTTCAACTGAAACATTTAAGAAGAAAACGGCATTAATGGCTTGACCATATTTTTCCACCTTATCCTCAAGAAACATCGCCTGATCAAGATTGCGGGGAAATCCATCTAAAATCCAACCATTTTTCACGTCATCATCTTTAAATCTTCTTTTCCATAAAACAAACATTTCCGAGTCGGCAACATATTTTCCGGCGGCAAGCTGTTCGCGGCAAATTTCACCCATCATACCGCGATCATTCTCCGCGGCATTGCGAACTAAATCCCCTGAGACTAAAATCGGCAAATTAAATTTTTTTCCCAGCAAATCAGCCTGAGTTCCCTTGCCACACCCTTCAGGACCATAGAATACGAAATGAATATTAATGCAAAAATTAAAAATCAAAATGCAAAATTTTGGTATCGCTAACGCGATATATTTTAGAATAATTACCTTATTTTGATCTTTGATATTTGATTTTTGATTTATTTTAGGAATCCCTCATAATTCCTGGTAATTAACATTGCTTCAAGAGCTTTGGATGTTTCAAGAATAACTGAAACTACGATCAAAATCCCCGTTCCGCCAAGCATCATGTTGGAAGATCCGGTAAAAATCCGGGCGATTGATGGCAAAATTGCAATCAGCCCTAAAAAAACTGCGCCGGCCAACGTTATTCTTGTTAAGATATAATTCAAATATTGTGAAGTTGGCGTACCGGGACGAATTCCAGGAATAAAACCCCCATATTTTTGAATTTCTGCTGATATTTTTTGAGGATTAAAAGAAACTGCTGTGTAAAAGTAGGTGAATCCTATCACCAGAAGAAAATAAACCACATTATAAATTATTCCGTTGGGATCAAAAAGCGAACTGATTGTTAAAGCAATGTTGGCCACAGCTTTATTTGGCATCTGTCCTAAATATTGACCGATCATTGAGGGCAAAAGAATTAAAGAAACGGCAAAAATAATTGGAATGACGCCCGCCTGATTAAGACGAAGAGGCAAGTGGCTCGCCTGCCCGCCATATAATTTATTGCCGCGAATTCGTTTAGCATATTGCACGGTGATTTTCCGGACTGCTTCGTTAACAAAAACGACTGAGGCAACTACTAAAACTCCCATTGCAACAAATACAATCATCGAAATAATTTGTTCACCGGTTATGGTCGTTAATGTTTGACCAAGAGCAATAGGCAATCTTCCAACAATACCTCCAAAAATTAAAAGAGATATTCCGTTGCCAATCCCGCGTTCAGTGATAATTTCTCCAAGCCACATCAGAATAAAAGTTCCGCAAGTGATTGTAATAATGAACGATGCCAAATAAATTGGATTTAAATTCTCAATAATTTTTTGATTTCTTAAAATCGCATACATACCGACCGCCTGAAAAATAGCTAAGGGAAGAGTTAAAAGGCGGGTGTATTGATTAATTACCATGCGGCCATAATCTCCTTCTTTGGCGAGTTCCTCAAGGCGCGGAAAAACCATTGTTGCAAGCTGAAAAATAATCGAGGCATTAATATAGGGGTTTAACCCAAGAGCCATGAGGGAAAAATTCGCTAAAGTTCCTCCTGAAAAAATATCCAAAAGCCCAAGCAGTTGATTGGACGCAAAAAGCTGTTTCAAAGCGGGAATGTTAACACCGGGAACCGGTACGTGGGCAAAAAGGCGAAAAACAACAAAAACAAAAGCGGTGACGTAAATTTTCTTCCGAAGTTCCGGAACAGCGAAGATCTGTTTGATGGTGGAAATTATCTTATGCAAAAATAAATACTATTAAATACTAACTAATGCCATCCAACAATAATTAAATCAAAATGCAAAAAACTACCTTAATTTTTATTTTTGATTTTTTATTTTTAATTTATTTTTATTGGATAGTATTTGATAGTATTGGTTAGTATTAGTTAGTATTTTCTATTGTCCCGCCTGCGGCCACAATCTTCTTTTCTGCGCTCTTTGATAATGTCAGCTTTACGATTAGCGCATTTTTGATTTCTCCTTTTCCCAAAATTTTCACTCCGCGAGTTTTTAGTTCTTCTGCTTGCCCAAGTTTTTTCTCGATTAATAACTTTTCGTCGATCACCGTGTTTTTTGGCAAGTCTTTAAAAGCGCCAAGATTGATCAATAATGGATTTTTTTTTGTTTTAAGCGGTTTAAATTTTAACTTGCCTCGCAGAAAAGGAATTCTTTTGGTTAGCACTAAGGCGCCTCCTTCAAAAAGGCGCGGCACGGTGTAGCGGGCTTTTGTTCCTTTTGTTCCGCGCCCCGCGGTTTTCACGCGGCCCGACCCATGCCCTTGCCCCAAGCGTTTTTTTGATCTGGTTGTGGTTTTTGGCAGAGAATGTAAATTCATAAATTTTATTTTTCCGTTTCTGTTTTTTTTGGACGACCTTTGTGTTTTTTTGGCTCCTCAATGCTTTCTTTCTTTTCTTCTATTTTCGGTCTTTTTATTTTTTCCTCCTTTTTCCCTTTTCCATCGGGAGACGCATCAAAATGTGTCTCTACAGAAATTTCCGTGTCTCTTTCTTTTTTCTGTGTCTCCGTGTTGCCTTTATTTTTATTATCTTCATCTTGAACTTTTTTGGAACTTTGCACAATTGGGCGCAATTGCCTTAACGCTTCCAAACAAGCATAAACATTACTCGCCTGATTTGAAGTTCCAAGCACTTTAGAAACAATATTTCTGACTCCGGCCGCCTCTACCACGGCGCGCACGGCGCCACCGGCAATTACACCGGTTCCTTCCGGAGCTCTGCGAAGCAAAACTTTTGCCGCGCCGGATTTGACATAAATATCATGAGGGATTGTCCCGGTTGAAGTTAAAGGAACATGAATTAAATGCTTTTTCGCATAGCGCACGCCTTTTTGAATTCCAGATTTCACATCTGGCGCCTTCCCAAGACCAACTCCAACCTGCCCTTTTTTGTCTCCAACAACCACAACCACGCTAAATCCAATGCGGTTTCCACCCTTGGTTTTCTTCGAAACCCGATGGATTTGTACTATTTTCTCGATGAATTCTTTTTGCTCCAACTTAATAAAAATTCTAAAATCTATAACTTAAATCCTAATAAAAATTAAGAATTAGATTTATGATTTAGAATTTAGGTTTTTAAAATACCAATCCGCCTTCTCGTGCCCCCTCAGCAAGAGATTTCACTCTTCCTAAATAACGATATCCGTTTCTATCAAAAACGATTTTTTTGATGTTTTTTGCAGTTGCTCTTTTTGCAAGCTCCAATCCCGCTTCTTTACTTTGAACATTCTTTTTTGTTTTATTTTTTTTGTCAGCACATGAGGCAACAAGCGTTTGTCCTTTCACGTCATCAATAAGTTGGGCATAAATATATTTATTCGAACGAAAAACCGAAAGCCTTGGAATATCGGCTGTGCCGCTTATTTTACTGCGGATTCGCTTTCGACGTAGATCTCTTTGATACTTATATTTAATTACCAAGTAAAATTAAAAATCAAATACCAAAAATCAAAATTAAGGTCGTTTTTTACATTTTGATTTTTGCATTTTAATTTAGTATTATTTTCCCGCTGGTCCCGTTGCCGCGGCCGCTTTCTTACCGGCTTTTCGGCGAATTACTTCTCCAACATATTTAATTCCTTTGCCTTTATAAGGTTCAGGCGGTCGGATTCTTCGAATCTTTGCTGCCGTTTCTCCAACCAATTGTTTATCAATTCCCATTATATTAATTCTATTCTCTTTAACTTCGGCGATAATTCCGCTCGGCAACGGAAAATCAACCTGATGGCTAAAACCAACATTGAGAGTTAGTTTATTTCCAGCAACTGCTGCTCGATATCCAACTCCGGATAATTCTAAACCCTTATTCCAACCTTTTGATACTCCCCAAACCATATTTTGAATTAAACTGCGGTAAAGCCCATGCATCGCCTTATTTGAACGTCCTTCTATTTTATTTTCAACAGAAATTTTATCATCTTTTACATTAACAATAATCTTTCCTTTGATTTTCTGGGTTAACTCACCTTTTGGCCCTTTAACCAACACGTCATTTCCTGTCACATTAACAGTAACACTTTCTGGAATAATAATTAATTTTTTGCCTATTCGCGACAAACTATTAATTTAAAATTTAAAATTTAAAATTTAAAATTAAGTTTTCAAATTTTGAATTTCGAATTTCAAATTTGTCTTACCATACTTTACAAATTACTTCTCCCCCAATCTTCATTTTTCTAGCTTCTTTGCCCGTCATTATTCCTTTTGATGTTGAGATAATACAAGTTCCGTATCCTGATAAAACTTGAGGGATACTTTCCCAACCGGAATAGATTCTCAGTCCGGGCTTGCTCACTCGCTTCACATCTTTTAAACTCGGTTTACCATTTTCATATTTCAAAATGATTTCTATGTCTTTTGTTTTTCCTTTAAAATCGGAGATATAATTTGTTTTTCTCAGAACGGTAAGAACGGCCGTTTTCATTTTAGAAGCAGGACAAACCACGCTTCTCTTCTGAGCTAGATACCCATTCTTAATTCGCACAAGTAAATCACCTATAGAATCCAATCTTAGTTTAAAATTTGAAATTTAAAATTTGAAATTATATTTTTATTTCAAATTAAAAATTTAAAATTAAATGCTTACCAGCTTGCTTTACTAACTCCGGGCAGATTATTCATATGAACAAGCTCTCTAAAACATAATCGGCACAACCCAAAGTAGCGCATAAATCCGCGCGGACGACCACAAATCTTACATCGGTTCCGGTAACGGCCTTTATATTTTCTACCTTTAATGTCGCGAACAATATTTGATGTTTTTGCCATATTTATTTTTTAAAGGGAAACCCTAATATTTCAAGTAATTTTAGCGCGTTTTCGTTATTTTTGGCAGTTGTGTTTATCGTAATCTGCATTCCGCGAATTTTATCAACTTGTGAATATTCTATTTCTGAGAATACAATCTGTTCTTTAAATCCAAGCGAATAATTGCCGCGGCCATCAAATGATGTCCTGGCAACTCCTCGAAAATCTCTCACTCTCGGAAAAACGATATTTATTAATTTCTCTAAAAACGCCCACATCCTTTTCCCGCGCAGAGTCACCATGGCGCCAATCGGCATCCCGCGCCTAAGTTTGAATGATGAAATATCGCGCTTTGCATGAGTTACGACCAGTTTTTGTCCGGCAATCAAACCCAGCTGCTCTGTTATTTTATCTAATACTTTTTTATCAACTACGGCTTCCTTTGTTCCTACATTGATTACAATCTTTGAGATAGACGGAACCTGCATCGGGTTTTTCAACTTTAAATCGGCCGCCAGTTGTGATTTTTTCGATTCGTAAAGCTCTTTTAATGACACTTGCCATTGCTTCATTATTTCATTATTTCATTGCTAAAAATGATTTCTGGCAATGGAATAATGAATCAATGAAACAATGCTTTAAATTGCTTTCTTGCATTTCTTGCAAAACCTCATCTTTTTCTCTTTCTCAATCATAAACCCAATCCTTGTTGCTTGATTACAATGCGGACAAACCAACATCAATCTTGAAATATTTAACGGTTTTTCAATCGTCACAATTTGGCTTTGCTCTTTTTCGCTTTTTCTTTTAGCGTGTTTTTTGTAAAGATTTAATCCGCCAATAACCGCTGCACCCTTTTTCGTGAAAACACGCGTGATTTTACCGCGTTTATTCTTATCTTTACCGCTAATAATCATTACCTCGTCATTCTTTTTAATCTTAAACACTGTAAATCTAAAATTCTAAAAATCAAATTATTTAAATAAAAAAGTGTAAATTTTTATTTAAAATTTGAAATTTAAAATTTGAAATTCCTGAAGCTCTAAAGAACTTCAGGTGCCATGCTGGCAATTTTATTAAATCCTAAATCTTTAATTTCCCGTGCCACCGGTCCAAAAATACGTGTTCCTTTTGGATTAATATCAGTTCTCGAATTTAAAACTACCACTGCATTATCATCAAATCTAATATATGATCCGTCTTTCCGGCGGAGCTTATTTTTAGTTCTGACAATAACCGCAACTACTTGTTCCGAGTCTTTCACCATTCCAAGCGGATCACCAACTTTTACAACCGCGCGCACCATCGCACCTATTCCTCCCCATTTTCTTCGGCTTCCACCGTATATATGGATAATATAGAGCTTATGAGCCCCAGTATTGTCAGCACAGTTAACTATGCTTCTAAGCTGTAACACTAAACAAAATACTATCAAATACTATCAAATGCCATCCAATACTAACTAATACTAACAAATAAATATTTTTGTTAGTATTGGATAGTATTAGTTAGTATTAGTTAGTATTAGTTAGTATTTCCCCTATTTCTCTACAATTATCGTTTTTATTCCCAACTTATGCCCTGCTCTTCTTAATGCTTCTATGGCGTCAACACGCGGGATACCTGACATTTCAAACATCATGCGTCCGGCGCGGACAGGTGATACCCATTTGAAAAAATCTCCTTTTCCTGAACCCATTCTTGTTTCAGGCGGTTTTTTTGAAATCGGTTTATCGGGAAAAATTCGAATATAAACGCGTCCCCCTTTTTTTGTATATCTGGTCATGGCTTTTCTTGCTGACTCTATCTGTTGTGATGTTACCCAACCTTGAGATGCTGCTTTTAAACCGAATTCGCCAAATTCAAGTTCTGTCCCATCATATGTCACGCCTTTCATAACGTTTCTAAATTGTTTTCTATATTTTGTTCTCTTTGGCTGCAACACCCAGTTTATGAGTTTGTAGTCTGTAGTTAGTAGTCAGTAGAAAAATCTTCTACAGACTACAGACTACTGACTACAGACTTATTTGACTATCTCAAAGTATTTATCTTTGCTTCTTTTTTTACATTCTTTAATTTGAACCACATCCCCCATTTTCACGTCCTTTTCACAATGCGCTTTAAACTTGACATCCCGTTTTAAAAGTTTTTTATATCTTGGGTGTTTAACCATCCTATTAACTTCTACCACTACTGTTTTCGCCATTCTTGTTGAGATAACTTTTCCTGTTAATATCTTCATAAATGTTTAAGACGAAGCTCAGTTTTTACTCTGGCTAAATCGTCTTTTTTGAAACGAATAAGACTGGTATTTTTTATTTTTTTTTCTTGCTTTTCTTTAATTAGCTTAGCAATTTCTTCTTCAAGATCGCGGCTCATAATCACAAGCTCTTCTTTTGTTTTTGAATGTAGGGCGTTGGCATCATTTCTTTTCATGGTAAATGAATCCAAACTTTAACTCCGACATATCCTGATCGAGTTAAACTTGGACAGCTGGCATAATCAATTTTTGCTCTGATTGTCGATAAGGGAATTGTTCCAGCAATTTCTTTTACTGTTCGGTGAATTTCAGCGCCTCCCACACGTCCAGCCAAAACAACCTTGACGCCTCGTGCCCCTGATTGCATCGTTTTCTCAATCGCCTGTTTCATTAATCTTTTAAAAGGCATTCTTTTCGCAATCGCTTCTGAAATTCCCTGAGCAACAATTCGCGCGTCTAGATTTGGCTCCTTGATCCCTTCAATTTTTAAATCAACCTTTCTGGTTTTATCTCCCTCTTTTAATTTTAAAAGACGCGCTACAAATTTTTTTAATTCTTCAATTCCTTCACCACCCCGCCCAATCACCATTCCCGGACGAGAAACGTATAGAATAATGTCAATTTTATTAATGCTTCTTTCTATTTCTATTCTTGAAAGCCCAAAGTTTCGTAATTTTTTGGTCAAAGCTTTCCTGATTTTCCTATCTTCCATAAGGAAATCGGAATAATTTTTAGGTGAAGCATACCACCGGCTATTCCAGGTGTATGCTTGTCCTAAACGATATACTAACGGGTTAATTTTGTGACCCAAACTGATTAAATTTCAAGTTCAAAGTTCCAAATAAAAGTGTTTGGAATTTTGAACTTTGAATTTGGAATTTTAAAAATCATCCCTCAAGGATAATTTTAATGTGTGACATTCTTTTCTTATATGAATGGCCCACTCCCCGGCTCGCCGCACGAAACCTCTTCATCAAACCGGCAGGCCGCACTGATAATTCTTTAATTTTTAATTTGTCCTCTGCCAATTTAAAATTATTCACTGCGCTGGAAATTGCGCTTTTGATGAGCTTTGCCAATTCTTCCACACCGCTCTTATTTAGTAAACTTATTTTTTCAAGAACTACGCTTGGTGATGAATCTTTTATCATTCTTATTAAAAGCTCCATCTTTTTCGTTGAAACGCGAATGTGATTGGCTTCAGCCTTAATTTCCATAATTTTTTTATGTTTTCGATAATTCTCTTGCGACAACTTTTCCGTGTCCTCTGAACGTTCTTGTTGGTGCAAATTCACCCAGTCGGTGCCCCACCATTTCTTCGGTAATAAAAACCGATACATGAATTCGTCCGTTATGAACTAAAAATGTGTAGCCGACAAATTCTGGCGGAATCTGGCAAGCCCGACTCCATGTTTTAATCGGTTCTTTTTTACCTGTTGCTTTCTGCTCTTTAACCTTTGCAACAACACGATCATCGATGTAGGGACCTTTCTTAGTACTTCGAGACAAACTGAAAATTTCTAAATCTTAAATCTTAATTTCTAAATAAAATATTAAAAATTTTAATATTAAAAATTATTTAGAAATTAGAAATTAGAAATTAGAAATTTATCTTCTATGACTTATTATTAGCTTCTCGCTCCATTTTCTCTTATTTCTTGTTTTCTTAAACGCTGGGCGGCCCCATTTAGTTCTTGGGCCTTTTAAAAGACCGATTCCGCTTCGTCCTTCTCCTCCTCCGTGGGGGTGACTGCGCGGATCCTGAGCAACTCCGCGAACCGTCGGTCGAATCCCCATGTGGCGTTTTCTTCCGGCTTTTCCGAGAACTACATTCCGCCAATCTTCATTTGAAACAACTCCAATTGTTGCTCGCGCTTCACTCAAAACCTTGCGTACTTCACCCGACGGCAATTTAATCACAACATGATCGCCTTCTTTTGACAGAATAGAAGCTGACGACCCGGCCGAACGAAGCATTTTTGCTCCCTTTTTAGGTTCAAGTTCCACATTGTGGACTAAAATTCCCAAGGGGATATCTTTTAATTTTAAAGAGTTGCCAGTTTTTATTTCCGCTTTATCTGACGAAATAATTATATCTCCAATTTTTAAACCTTTTGGTGCAATTATATAGCGTTTATCACCGTCTGTATAGTGGATAAGCGCGATATTGGCAGTTCTATTTGGATCATATTCTATTGAAAAAACACGACCCTCGATATCAAATTTATCTCGTTTCCAATCAATCGTTCTTAAAAATCTTTTGTTTCGTCCTCCTTGATGGCGCATGGCAACGTGTCCCGCCGTATCCCGACCGCTTTTTTTCGGCAAAATCTCGATTAAAGATTTTTCCGGATATTGGCGCGTAAGAACTCCGCGGTATTGTAAACCGGTCATGAATCGTCTACCTGGTGTGGTTCCGCGTAATTTTTTTATTGCCATATATTTTATCCTTGAGACGCGGTAAACGCCTCAATCTTTTGCCCTTCTTTAATTGTCACTATCGCAAATTTTCGCTTTGACAACTTTTTGCTAATTCTTTTCCTTCCCGTACTTTTAACTTTCCCTTTTCGAACTATCGTTCTAACTTTTATAACGTCAACTTTGAAATCTGTTTTAACCGCTTTTTCAATTTCATACTTATTCACCTTCATCCCAACCTCAAAAGTGTATTGGTTGTTTTTTATGCGATCCATTGACTTTTCTGTAATGACTGGCTGAATCAGAACTAGTTTCACTAAAAATTTCCAATTTCTAAAAAATAATAAATATTTAAGATCCAAAGATCCTAAAAATTCTATTAATTTTTAGAAATTTTTTCCAGAGCTTCTTTTAAGAAAATTAAATAATCGCTATTCAATATTTGATAGGCATTTAACAAATTAACCCTGTCATAACTTACTTTGTCTAGATTGTGAATTGTTCTTTCTAGCATTTCCACTTTCTCCGGCAAAACAAATAATATTTTCTTTTTCGGCAATTTTAAATTATTTAAAAACTCAATCATTTCGCTTGTTTTTCCTTTTAATTTCTCAAGTCCTTTGACAAAAAAAATCTTTTTCTCTTTTAATTTATCGGACAAAACACAGCTTAACGCGCCTTTTTTCATTTTTTGATTAATTTTTAAACTAAAATCCCGAGGGTGTGGACCAAGGGCAACTCCTCCTCCAACTCTGTGTGGAGCACGAATCGTTCCTTGGCGTGCCCGGCCTGTCCCTTTTTGGCGATAGATTTTTTTCGATGATCCCTGGACGTCACCTCTTGTTTTTGTTGATGCGTTTCCCTGGCGTTGATTGGCGAGATAAACGCGCACTACCTGAGCGACAAGTGCCTGATTCGGCTTAACACCAAAAACGGATTCCGGTATTTCTATCTTTTCTACTTTCTCGCCTTTAATGTTTAAAAGATCAACTTTCAAAAAATACCATTGTTCAATTGTTCGATTGTTCCATCCGCCTAAGGCAGATTGAGCAATTGAGCAATTGAGCAATTTTTATTTGTATAGTTTCACCACGCCTCGTCTTTTTCCAGGGACTAAACCTTTTACCAAAATTACGTTCCGAGCGCTATCGATTTTCACAACTTTCAAATTTTTTACTGTTGCTTGTTCTCCACCCATTCGGCCAGCCATGCGTTTTCCGCGGTACACGCGGCCTGGCGTGGTTGTTTGGCCGATTGATCCTGGTGCACGTTCACGATCTGACTGGCCATGAGTTCTCGGGCCGCCGGCAAATCCATGCCGTTTAACCACTCCTTGAAATCCTTTTCCAATTGTCACCCCTGAAACATGAATGTTGTCGCCAACTTTTAAAATCGTTTCTACATTTAATTTATCCCCAACTTTTATATCTTTTAATAATTCACTTTCTTTAACTCGAATCTCACGCAAATAGCGGGGATATTTTTTATCATTAAATTCTTGTATTTTTTTTAATTCTCCCAATACTGGTTTTTTTATATTTTTCCCTTTTCTTTCTCCGAACCCGACTTTTAAAGCAACATATCCATCATGATCGGCAGATTTAACCTGAATCACGGTTAAAGGCGCAGCCTGTATCTCCGTGACAGGAATACGGATACCCTCTTCTGTAAAGGTTTGGTTTTGCCCAAGCTTTATACCGTAAAACGTATTCAACATATGTTTTTGCCAACAAAAAACCCGAAGTTCTTTCGGGCTATTTTTCCGGAACTTCTTATAGTCTTGAGAAATTTAGTTTTGGTGAAAAATTTTATTTCTCAACTTATAAAAAATATAATAATTACATCTTGATCTCAATATCCACTCCTGCCGGCAGGTCAAGATGCATCAGAGAATCGATTGTTTTATCAGTCGGCTCCATGATGTCAATTAGTCTTTTGTGAATTTTTATTTGAAAGTGCTCCTGCGCATCCTTATCTGTGAACGGCGATTTTTTAACTGCAAAAAGTTTTCTATCTGTTGGTAAGGGAACAGGCCCCACGACTTTCGCGCCAGTACGAATTGCTGTGTCTAAAATTTGTTGACAACAATTATCAATCACACGTGAATCGTAGGCTTTCAATTTAACTCTGATTCTACCTTTAGGCATAAAATTTTAATGTTACTTGGGCAAGAAAAACAAAAAATCTTGGGTTTTATTCCAAGATTTTTGTGACTGCACCGGCTCCAACTGTGTGGCCTCCTTCGCGAATCGCAAATCTGAGACCCTCTTCCAGTGCAACAGGCACAATTAATTTTGCAGTCATTTTTGCGTTGTCTCCTGGCATCACCATTTCAATTCCGGCTGGTAAGGCAATTTCACCTGTTACATCAGTTGTTCGGATATAAAATTGCGGCCTGTATCCGGTGAAAAATGGTGTGTGGCGGCCGCCTTCTTCTTTGGTGAGGATATACACCTCAGCTTCAAATTTGGTGTGTGGCGTCACGCTTCCTGGTTTGGCCAAAACTTGACCGCGTTCCACTTGTTCTTTCTCAATTCCCCGAAGAAGGATTCCTACATTGTCACCGGCAATTCCTTCATCAAGTTGCTTCCTGAACATTTCCACTCCTGTTACGGTTGTTGATTTTGTTTCCTTAAGGCCAACAATTTCAATCGTATCGCCAACCTTAACTTTTCCGCGGCCGACACGGCCAGTGACAACTGTTCCACGGCCTTTAATTGAGAACACATCTTCGATTGGCATTAAAAATGGCTTATCAATGTCGCGAACTGGATCGGGGATGAAATCATCAACCGCTTTCATTAAATCCAAAATCGCTTGTTCATATTTGGGATCTCCTTCAATTGCTTTTAAAGCGCTTCCGCGAATGATTGGGGTTTTATCACCCGGGAATTTATATTTTGTAAGCAAATCCCTAACTTCCATTTCTACTAAATCTAAAAGTTCCGGATCATCAACCATGTCGCATTTGTTCAAAAACACGACCAATGCCGGCACATTAACTTGCTTGGCAAGTAAAATGTGTTCTCGTGTTTGCGGCATTGGACCATCTGGCGCAGAGACCACAAGAATGGCGCCATCCATTTGAGCGGCGCCGGTGATCATGTTTTTAATGTAATCGGCATGTCCCGGAGCATCAATGTGAGCATAGTGGCGCTTATCAGTTTCATATTCCAAGTGGGCCAAATTAATGGTGACGCCACGGGCTTTTTCCTCTGGTGCGCTGTCAATATCTTCATATTTTCGAGCCTGAGCTTTACCTGATTTTGCAAGAACAGTGGTGATTGCCGAAGTTAAAGTCGTCTTTCCGTGATCAACGTGGCCAATAGTACCAATATTCACATGGGGCTTATTGCGGACAAATTTTTTGACGTCTGCCATTTTTTACTAAGAGTAGCAAGTATTAAGTAGTAAGTATCATACTTGATACTTAATACCTAACACTTAATACTTTTAAATACAATAAAAAAATTGCTTGCTGTCAAGCTACAAAAATATTATAACACAGGTATATTTCTATTTACAATAATCAATTTAAGGAATTATCTGTTTTCCCCGGGTTTATATTGTTCCACAATTTTTGCTTGTAAAGTTTTGGGCATGATTTCGTAGAAGGCAAATTCCATGTAGTAGCTGGCGCGGCCTTTTGACATGCTGCGCAAAGTCGTGGAATATTTTGAAAGTTCAGAAAGCGGAACATTTGCTAAAATTATCACCGCATTGCCTCGTTTTTCCGTGCCTAAAATCATTGCGCGGCGCGCTGATAAATCACCAATAATGTCTCCCATATATTCTTCTGGTGATGTCACCTCAACTTTCATGATTGGCTCAAGAAGAACGGGGACAGCCTTCATAAAAGCGCTTTTCAGCGCCATTGAGGCGGCAATTTTAAAGGCGATTTCTGATGAATCAACATCATGATAAGACCCGTCGTAAAGCGTCACTTTCATGTCAACAACTGGAAATCCTGCCAAAATGCCGTTTTCCATTGCCTCAACCACTCCTTTTTCAACCGCTGGAATAAATTCTTTCGGGATTGTACCTCCGCGAATGGCGTCAACAAATTCAAAACCTTCTCCGCGAGTGCGCGGCTCGATTTTCAGGAAACAGTGGCCGTACTGACCGCGTCCTCCTGATTGACGGATATATTTACCTTCAGCGTCTGACGCACCATTAATTGTTTCTTTATAGGCAACCTGAGGTGCCCCCACTCCAACATCAACTTTAAATTCCCGTTTCATCCGGTCAACAATAATTTCCAAATGAAGCTCTCCCATGCCGGAAATAACAGTTTGATTTGTTTCGTGGTTTGTTTTAACTTTAAATGTTGGGTCTTCTTCCATAAGGCGGCCCAAAGCTATTCCCATTTTTTCCTGATCAGCTTTTGTTTTTGGCTCAATTGCAAGGCTGATAACCGGATCGGGGAAGGTGATAGCTTCAAGAAGAATGGGGCGCCCGACGTCACAAATCGTGTTGCCGGTGACTGTTTCTTTAAAACCTATTACTGCGACGATTTCTCCGGCGTAGGCTTCTTCAATTTCTTCCTTTTTATCCGAATGCATCAAAACTAGTCTTCCAACGCGTTCTTGTTTATCTTTTGTGGAATTATAAATATAACTTCCTGCCTTTATTGTTCCCGAATAAACTCTAATGTAGGTTAATTTTCCAACATGCGGGTCAACTTGCACCTTAAATGCAAGGGCTGAAAACGGGGCTGAAGCTTCAGGTTTTCGCTCTTCTTGTTCTCCAGTTTTTGGATTTGTTGCTTTAATCGGCGGTACATCGAAGGGGGACGGTAGATAATCCACCACCGCATCAAGAAGAGGCTGAACGCCTTTATTGCGAAGCGAGGAACCACAGTAAATTGGCACAAATTTATAGCCGATCGTGCCCCGCCGCACGCCTTTTTTCAATTCTTCAATTGTCGGCTCTTCACCATTCAAATATTTTTCCAAAAGTTTATCGTCTTGTTCGCAAATTTGTTCAATTAGTTTTGCCCGCCATTTATTAACATCAGCTTTCATATCCTCAGGTATTTCGTCTTTTTCTTCAAATTTAGCTCCCAGCTCATCACTTCCCCAATAAAATGATTTTCTTGTCAAAAGATCAACTACTCCTTTAAATGTGTTCTCGCGGCCAATTGGAAGAACCATGACGGCGCATTTGGCGGCCAACCGTTCTTCGATTGAACGCACGGTGAAGAAAAAATCCGCACCCAATTTATCCATTTTGTTGATAAAACAAAGGCGGGGAACATGATATTTATCAGCCTGACGCCAAACAGTTTCTGACTGCGACTGGACACCTTCTTCTCCATCAAGAACAGTGACCCCGCCATCAAGAACTCGAAGAGACCTTTCAACTTCTGCTGTGAAATCAACGTGTCCCGGTGTGTCAATCAAATTAATGCGATAGTCTTTCCAAAAGCAAGTTGTGGCGGCGGATACAATTGTAATTCCACGCTCTCTTTCTTGCTCCATCCAATCCATTGTCGTTGTTCCCTCATCAATATCGCCAATTTTATATGTACGGCCTGTGTAGAACAAAATCCGTTCCGAGGTTGTTGTTTTGCCCGCGTCAATATGGGCAATGATTCCGATGTTGCGGACTTTATCAAGGGTGACATTTCTTTTTTTGACTAAATCAGATTGAGTTGCCATAAAAAAATACGTGCTGTTTTGCAAGCACGAAACATATTGTATCAGAAAAAAATTATTTTATCAAATTCAAAGCTTCTTTTTGAGATTCAATCACGCACTGCGCAATGAAAATTTTAAAATCTGTATCATTAATGTGGGCTTTTTCCAGAGAGGCAATGTATGCGGGTCGCAAAATCGGAGGAATAACTGTAATCTGAAAACCTTTTTGCAAAAGCGCTAAATTCATAAGTAATCTGGCAATTCGACCATTGCCATCGATAAAAGGATGAATAAATACAAAATCTTTGTGGATTTCTGCCGCGGCTTCAACCGGATGTAATTCCGCGATATTTTTTTGAGAAATCGTGACGAATTTTGCCATTAAACCTGGCACGTCATTCGGTTTTGGACAAGGAAATTTTGAACCAGTAATAATCACTTGCTCAGTGCGATACGCCCCGGCATTTTTTTCATCGATTTTTTGATAAAACAACAGGTGTAGATTTTTGATATTTTCTTCGTCAAAACCGGTTTTTTTACTCAGATCATAGAGTTTTTTATACGCCTCAGCATGACCCAAGGCTTCGAAATGATCCTTCATCGGCTTACCACCAATTGTTAAACCGTCTTCAAGCACGACTTTTGTTTCGCTTTCGGTTAATGAATTTCCTTCAAGAGCATTTGAAGAATATGTTAAACCAATTTTATAATAATCGCGAAGCTGTTTTAAAAGATTTTCCGAAAAAGGACGAAAGGCGTTGATTTGGGTTTGAAGAGTGTCGATGGTGGATAAAAGATCAGTTAACATATTGTTTATTTTTCTATGAATTTGAAGGTGGAAAGGATTTGGTCAAATTGTTTTGGCCCTAAATTAATATCACCATAGTCAACTTTAAATTGAAGACAACCGTATGGGTAATCAATATCAATTGATCTATTATTTTTAGCACCGTCCCATACTACTTCATATTGCTGAGACTGAAAACTATTAAAGATACTTTTAGTATAATTTTTATAACCAATTTTGCTTTGCCCTGTTTTTTCCAAATCTGAACATTTTTCTTTTAATAAATTTAAAGTATATCTAAACCCCTTACTGGCATAACTACTTAGTTGATCTGTTGTAATCTGAAAATCATTTGATGTGAAAAATTCAATAGAATAATAATCATTCCCATGAATACTCTTTTGTAAATCCTCTTGCGCATTGATTAAATCTTCTGGATATTTAAACTCAAACCCATATTTTTCATTTTTATACGTCTTCCAGTTCTGGAGATCTGAAGACGAGGAGACAACTGGAGGAGTGGCGTTTTTTGGGCACGGGGCGCAGACAAGCTTGGTTGGAAAAAGCTTAGCGCCGGCAAAAATACCGATACCAAGAGATAGCAAAACGCAGACAATTGTGATTAAAACTATTTTTGTTTTCATAAACTTATTTTTTCTTAAAAAATTCTTTTTTATCAAGTTTTGATTGCTTAACAATGCTCAATAAAGTTCCCTTCTTAATGTCTTTCAAATGAAAAGGAACAGACACTGTTGCATCAAGACGAGAATTATAAAAAGTGATATGGCTGCCTCTTTGTCTCTTCGCTTTAAAACCATTTCTTTCAAGGATTTTAATCACTTCTTTTGACTTCAATGAAGGAAATTGAGACATATTCTTTATTTACGCACACGCAAAATTGCTAATTGGCTTAGCAAATTCTATCCGCGAGACAGTCATGAAAGATTCTTTAGTATCTGGAGGCGGAACATCTTTTTTTAAATCAATTAATGTTTCAACAAATAGTTTAACACCCTCTTCCGTATATTTTAACGCCTCGTCAATCGTATCGCCAGCATCAGCAATTCCTAAAGTTGGAACATAGGTTTCATAATAGGATTTACCATTTTCATCTTTTTCTTTTTTAACAATTACATTGTAGTTTAAAACGGTCGTTTTCATATGTTTTTATTATAACATGAAGCTCTTTACCACCTTAAATGAGCGAAGGCTTTATTAGCTTCCGCCATGCGGTGAATCTGGTCGCGCTTCTTAATCGCCTCGCCAAGACCCTTGGAAATGTCAATCATTTCTGCAACAAGTTTGTCGGAAAAAGAGTGGAATTCTTTATTTGAGCGCTTCCTTGCATATGTCAAAAGAAGCCGCATGGCCATGGCCGATTTTCGGTCACCTTTCACCTCAACCGGCACTTGGTACACTGCGCCGCCCAGCCTGCGCGGCCGAACTTCCATGCGCGGAGACACAGTTTGAAGAACGGTTTCTAAAAATTTTATCGGTTCGCTCCCAGTTTTTTCTTTAATTTTACTTAACATGTCATAAACCAATTTTTCCGACACAGTCTTTTTCCCTTTTATCATGACATAGTTAATGAGTTTCGTCACTAAACGATTATTGTAAATTGGGTCAGGTTCCAATATTCTTTTCTTTACGCGTCCTGTACGAGGCATTTCAAAATTAATTTGAAATTTGAAATTTTTAATTTGAAATTAAGTTTTCAAATTTCGAATTTTAAATTTTAAATTTAGGTCAGTTTGCTTTTGCTGTTTCTAATTTTTTTTGACTTTTTTTTGCTCCATATCGGCTTCTTCCTTGACGTCTATTTTCAACTCCTGTTGTGTCGAACTTTCCACGAACCACATGATATTTAACGCTTGGCAGATCCGGCACGCGGCCGCCGCGGACCATCACAATGGAATGCTCAGCCAAAGTGTGACCAATGCCGGGAATATATGCAGTTACTTCTTTTTTATTTGAAAGGCGAACTCTGGCAACTTTTCTAAGCGCCGAATTTGGCTTTTTTGGTGTCATGGTTTTCACCACTGTACAAACACCTCTTTTAAAAGGCGATGCAATCGTTTTTGTTTCACGATTTTTGGCGTTGAAGAATTTACGCAAGGCCGTGGCTTTAACTTTTTTAGTTTTTTTGCTTCGGCCGCACCTGATAAGTTGAGATATTGTTGGCACTGTAAAAAATTAAAGATTAAAAATCAAAATGCAAAATTTTGGTATCGCTTCGCGATTAATTTAATAAAATAATTTCCTCAATTTTGATTTTTGATTTTTGATATTTTATTTAATTACTATTCCATTCTTGCTCTTTTATCATCTACTGGTATTAACCTTCCAATTATAACATTTTCTTTAAGTCCAACAAGCCAATCTTCGCGACCAAGAACGGCTGAGTCAGCCAAAACTCCGGTTGTTTGTTCAAATGATGCAGCTGAAAGCCAGGAAGGCGTGAAAAGTGATGATTTGCTTACACCAAGCACCACCACTTTGGCTGTTGCTGGTTCGCCACCTGAGGCTAAAACTTTAGCATTTTCCTCATTAAAGCGGCTTTTTTCAATGTATTCTCCCGGCAAAATTGTTGCATCTCCCGGCGAAATAACTTTCACTTTATCACTCATTTTCCGAACAATCACTTCAAAATGCTTATCATTAATGGGAATTCCTTGGCCTTCATAAACTGCCTGAAGTTCATCAATTAGATATTTCTGGGCGCCAAGCAAGCCTTTCATTTCTAAAACATCCTGAACATCTAAAAATCCTTCTGTTAAAGGCGTTCCGGCTTCAACTAAATCCTTATCTTTAAAGTTAAGTGTGAAAATGTGAGGGATAAGATATTCTTTATGAACCACCGGTTTGACTCCAATACTCTTAATCGTCACTTTAAAGACATCTTCTTGCTCTTCTACTTCCACCTTCCCTGAGATTTCCGCGATTTGCGCTTGACGCTTCGGTGAACGCGCCTCAAAAATTTCATCAGCGCGAGGCAAACCTTGTGTCACGTCAAGCCCAACAATTCCTCCTGCATGGCGAACCCGCATTGTAAGCTGCGTTCCGGGCTCTCCAATTGATTGGGCGGCAACAACGCCAACCGGCGTTCCAATTTCCACAGTTTTTTTGGTGGAAAAGTCGCGGCCGTAACATTTTTTGCAAAGTCCATATCGTGCTTGGCAAGTCAAGGGGCTTCGAACTAACACTTTTTCAATTCCCGCTTCTTTAATTTTTTGAAGATGTTCTTCAAGAATTTCCTCTCCTTCCTTAACAATCACTTCCTTTGTTTTTTTATTGATTAAATCATGGACGACTGTTCTTCCAATAATTCTAAAATAGAATGAAGCAACACGATGTTTTTCGTTTTTATTAATTTCTAATCCTTCTTTTGTGCCGCAATCATCAAGACGGATAATAATGTCGTGCGCCACATCAACCAAACGGCGAGTCAAATATCCAGCATCAGCCGTTTTCAAAGCAGAATCGGTTAAGCCTTTTCGAGATCCGCGGCTTGAAGTTACATATTCAAACACCGATAACCCTTCACGAAAATTGGATTTTGTCGGCATCGGAACAATTTTTCCTAAAGGATCAACCACTAACCCCCGCATTGCAGAAAGCTGTTTTAATTGATCTTTTGACGCGCGCGCGCCTCCTGAATTAATAACCATTTTAACCGGATTCTCCGGAGGCAAGAAATCCCAGGTCATATCGGCAATTTTTTCCGTAGTTGAAATCCAAACATCATTGGTAAATCGTCTTTCTTCCTCTTTTGTGATTAAACCCTGTTTATAATTGTTTTCAATTTCGGTAACCTGCTTCTCGGCAACATTTATCAATTCATTTTTTTGAGGGATAATGATGCAGTCAAAAAGCGATACTGAAAGTCCACCACAAATGGTGGCACTCCAAAAACCAATATCTTTAATATCGTCAATCAATTTTGCTACATCTTCGTTTGGCAAAACTTGGAGCGCATGAGAAATTAAATTTTTAATGGTTGCCGCTTTCACTTCTTCATTAATAAATCTTAATTTTTCGGGCAATTTCTCATTAAATAAAATCCTGCCGATAGTAGTTTTAATCATCTCTTGATTTTCATCTTGAACATCAATTAATTCCCGAAGGCCGATTTTCCCAAGCTGATTAGCCATAATGGCTTCCGCAAATGACGAAAATTTATGCGCGCTAGTTTTTTCAATCGATGTCAAGAAATAACAACCAATAATCATTTCTTTGTTGGGAACCGTTATCGGTGCGCCGTCTGATGGCTTAAGCAAATTCTTTGTTGCCATCATTAAATGATCAGCTTCGGCGCGTGCTTCTTTAGAAAGAGGCACGTGAATTGCCATTTGGTCGCCGTCAAAATCGGCATTAAATCCAGCACAAACACAAGGATGAATTTTAATTGCTTTTCCTTCAATTAATATCGGGTAAAAAGCTTGAAAACCAAGTTTATGAAGTGTTGGAGCACGGTTTAACATCACTGGGTGATTTTTTGTCACTTCTTCCAAAACATCCCACACTTCATCAGTTCTGCGGTCAAGCAAATGTTTGGCAGATTTCACATTTGGGGCAAAACCTTTCAGGATTAGATCTCGAAGAACAAATGGCTTAAACATTTCCAAAGCCATGTCCTTGGGGATTCCACACTGATTAAGCTTTAAATCCGGCCCAACAATAATGACCGAGCGGCCGGAATAGTCAACTCGTTTCCCCAACAGATTTTGCCTAAAACGGCCTTGTTTTCCGCGAAGCATCTCAGAAAGAGATCTCAAAATTTTCTTTGCGCCGCGGGCTTTTGGTTTAGCTTTCTGTGATTCATCAATTAATGAATCAATTGCCTCCTGAAGCATTCTTTTTTCGTTTCGAAGAATAATTTCAGGTGCACCAAGATTTAAAAGCTGTTTTAAACGATTATTACGATTAATCACTCGGCGGTATAAATCATTAAGATCAGATGAAGCAAATCTTCCACCAGACAACTGGACCATTGGCCGAAGATCCGGCGGAATTACCGGAAGAGCGGTTAGAATCATCCACTCCGGCCGGATGGCGGATTTTTTCATTCCTTCAATTAAACGCAATCTTTTTGTCAGACGCAAATATTTTTGGCCGGTCGAATGCTTCATGTCTTCCCGCACTTGTGCGGCTAGCTCTTCAAGATTAATTTCTGAGAGCAAAGCACGAATTGCTTCAGCTCCCATCGCGACCTTAAAAAACGAAGAAACTTCATATTCTTGAAGTTTTCCATATTCTTCATCAGCTAACACTGAATATTTCTTAATTGATTTAACGAGAGTGAAAACCTTATTATGTATTGCTTTTAAACGTTCTTCGTTTTGGGCATATTGTTCGCTAATTTCCACAATTTTTGACTTTGTTCCCAGTTTTAATTCAGCCAAAGACACATCGCGCTGTTCTTTGGAATTAATTTTTTTAGACAATTCTTTTTCTTTATCTTCTTTTTCCTTCTCGGCAATTTTTACCGCCTGTTCTTTCTCATTGTTCATCTTCTCTAAATCCTTTTTATACATCTCGGTTAGACGTTCTAAAGCTTTTGTTTTTTTATCATTATCAATCCCCGTCACAATATATTGAGCAAAATAAATCACGTTTTCCAAACTTTTAGAAGATGTATCAAGAATGAGTGAAATTTTTGAAGGATTATTTTTAAAATACCACGAATGAGAAACGGGGCAAGCTAAATCGATATGGCCCATTCTTTCACGGCGAACCTTGCTTTGCGTCACTTCAACTCCGCACTTATCACAAACAATTCCTTTATAACGGATACGCTTATATTTTCCGCAATAGCATTCCCAATCCTTAGTTGGACCAAAAATTCGTTCGCAAAATAAACCGTCTTTTTCCGGCTTTAAAGTGCGATAATTTATTGTTTCTGGTTTTGTCACTTCACCAAAAGACCATTTATGAATATCATCCGGCGAAGCCAGGGTAATTTTTAACCCTTTAAAATCGATTATCTTAAAATTATCAAATATTTTTTGCATAGTTTTAAATTTTTACTTTATTAACCTCTTCTTTTAATTCTTTAACTTCTTTTTCTTCATTAAGAAGAATTTTTTCAACTTTTTTTTCATTTAATTCTTTATCCGCTTCTTTGGCAACAATTGGTTCAATTGGTGAAATTCTAAGCCCAAGTGAATTTAACTCTTTAACCAAAACTTTAAATGATTCGGGAACAAGTGATGGCGGCAAATCAATTCCTTTAACAATTGATTCAAATGCTTTGGTGCGGCCTGACACATCATCAGATTTAATAGTCAACATTTCCTGTAAAATGTAAGCCGCTTTATGGGCTTCAAGCGCCCAAACTTCCATTTCTCCCAAGCGCTGCCCTCCCATTTGTGCTTTTCCACCAAGCGGCTGCTGTGTCACTAGTGAATATGGGCCGGTGGAACGAGCATGAGTTTTGTCTTCCACCATGTGGATAAGCTTCATCACATATGCCACACCCACAACAACTTCGTTTTCAATTTTATCGCCAGTTTTCCCATCAATAAGTTTCATTTTTCCAGATACTGGAAGATGCGCATGGCTTAACTCATCTACGATTTTCTTTTCGTCAATTTTTTCAAAAACCGGAACGGCCACTTTTTTATCAAGGATTTTACAGGCTAAACCCAGATGAGCCTCCATTAGTTGGCCTAAATTCATTCTTGCCAAGACCGAAAGCGGAGAAATAATAATGTCAACTGGCGTCCCATCCTCAAGGTGCGGCATATCGGATTCAGGCACAATTTTTGAGATTACTCCCTTATTGCCGTGACGGCCAGCAATTTTGTCTCCCACTACCACTTTTCTCATCTGAGCAACTTTGACAATCACTTTTTTGTTGGTACCTGGATTTAATTCATCGCCTTCTTCGCGGGACAAAATTCGAACATCAATCACAATTCCGCGCTCGCCATGAGGCATACGAAGAGAGGTGTCACGCACTTCTTTTGCTTTTTCACCAAAAATTGCGCGCAGTAATCTTTCTTCTGCTGAAAGCTCAGTTTCGCCTTTAGGTGCGACTTTCCCAACCAAAATATCACCCGGTCTCACTTCTGAACCAATAATCACAATTCCACCTTCATCTAAATTTGCAAGCACATCCTCAGCAACATTGGGAATGTCGCGAGTAAGCTCTTCACTGCCAAGCTTAGTATCCACCACTTCAACATCATATTCTTCTATATGAACCGAGGTCAGAGTATCATCTTTCACCAGGCGATCTGAGATAACAACTGCATCTTCATAACCTAAACCGTTATAGCTCATGTAGGCGATAATTAAGTTTGTGCCAAGGGCTAACTCGCCGTTATCTGAAGCTGGACCATCAATTAATATTTGCCCTTTTTTCACTTTTTGCCCCGTGAAAACAATTGGTTTTTGCGAATAACAGGTGCTTTGAGCTGTTCTTTTAAAATTTTCCACAAAATAAATTTCTTCATTCCCCCGAACTTTAAAGGTTGTGTCTAGTGGACTTTTTGTTTGTCTTGTTTCTTCAGCGTCTTTTTTTGTAACCTGAATAATAACTTTTTGTGCATCAACATAAAGCACTTTTCCATCATGTTTTGCCTGGACAACGCGTCCCATTGCACTTGCCACTTCATCTTCAATTCCTGTTCCAACAATCGGATTCTTCGGGCAAAGAAGAGGTACTGCTTGGCATTGCATGTGTGTTCCCATAAGCGCCCGATTTGCCTCATCGTGTGCAATAAATGGAATAAGTGAGGCTGAAGTACCAACCACTTGGCGAGGAGAAACATTGATAAAATCAATTTGTGACCTATCCACTTCAATAAATTCCCCGTTAAATTTTGCCGGCACGCGTTCATCTAGAATATAACCTTTGCTGTCAATATTAATTTGCGAATGGGTTATATAATAACTATCTTCATCATCGGCTGATAAATAGACCACTTCGTCTGTTGTTTTCACTTTCTTTCCTTCTTTGACAACGCGGCGGTATGGAGCTTCAAGAAAACCGTATTTGTTTACTTGAGCATAAAGCGCAAGATAGGTTACAAGCCCGATATTCGGTCCTTCCGGGCTTCGCACCGGACAAATTTTTGAATACTGTGAGTGGTTAATGTCGCGAATCGAAAAAGATGCGCGCTCGCGGTTTACTCCACCGATTCCCATCACGGTCAATCTTCGAAGATTATCAATTTCTGAAAGAGGATTTGTTTGATCAAGAATTGACGAAAGCTGAGAAGTTCTAAAAAATTCGTTAATTAAAGCAATAACAGGCTTGGCATTAATTAAAACTCCAGGAAGCGGAGTCGTATCCGCATCTAATAAGCTCATTTTTTCCTTAATCATCCGCTCCAGGCGGAGAAGCCCTGGCCTAAAAGCCAATTGTCCTACAAGTTCTCCGACTGTGCGCACGCGGCGATTACCCAGATGGTCAATGTCGTCAAGTTTACCGGATCCACTTTGAAGTTCGATTAAATATTTAATAGTGTCGATAATATCATCTTTGCGAAGAACAAAATTTTCCGGCGCGACGGCAACATTTTTACCTAATTTTTTATTGATTTTATAGCGTCCAACCGCTCCAAGATCATAGCGGCGCGCATTGAAAAAAAGGTTATAAAGATAGTTTTGAGCGTTCTCTACAACCAAGGGTTCTCCTGGCCGCATTTTTTTATAAATTTCAAGCACTGCATCAGTTGTTCCTTTGGTATTGTCTTTTTTAAGAGTGTTTTCAATCAAACTTTTTCCCTTAGAATCATCAAAAAGTCCCGCAATCTCTTCGTCTGATGAAATCCCGGCGCCAAGGGCGCGAATTAAGGCGGTTGCCGGAAACTTGCGTTTTCGGTCAATTTTGACGACTATTGTTTGGCTTTTGGTGATAAAAAATTCCAACCAACACCCTCTAATTGGCCGTATTTCGGCGCTAAGCAAGGTTTGTTCAACTCCGTCTGCCATCTCGCCAGTGAAATAAACACCTGGCGCGCGAACAAGCTGGTTTATCACGACGCGCTCAATCCCGTTAATAATAAATGTTCCTTTTTCAGTCATCTTGGGGATATCACCGATAAATACTTCCTGGGTAGTCTCCTTTTTTAATCTCTTATTAAAAAGTTTGGCTTTAACAATTAATGGAAAATCATAAGTTAATCCTTTTTCAAGGCATTGTTTAATAGTTCGTTTTGGCTCACCAAGGCGATATGACAAAAATTCCAACCTCCAGTTTTTACCTGAAAAATCGTCAACAGGTGTAATTTCTGCTAAATATCCCCAAAGATTATTTTTTAAAAAATTATTGTATGAAGTCATGGCAAGTTTAGTGAGGTCAATTTTTGGTAAATTATATTCTTTTTTTTCTCCCCAGAAGTCGCGAGAAAGATTATCTTGTTTTGATAATTCGTTTTGAAGTGTTTGATTTTTATTTTTCATTAATTTTTTAGAATTAGACAAAAAATAAGCGCCCACGTCAAGCGGGTGCTTTTAAAAATATTCAACTGAAGCTACTTTAGCATAAATATATCGTCCTGTCAATAACCTATAAAAACCTATAAATTTTATTTATTTATAAATTTTTCCACATTAAGATCGTGGCCGCTCAGATCTTCGGAGTATCGGGTGACGCCATCATTACCGGTTATATAAAACCAATAAGGTGTTTGTTTTTGATAGATCACCGCTTTAATGGCTTTCAAGCCGGGATTACTTATTGGGCCAGGCGGCAAACCCTTATTTTTATATGTGTTATATAAACTCTCAACTTCTAAATCCTCAAAATAAATTTTCTCTTTCCACCATTCATCTTTTGTCCCCAAAGCATACTGAACCGTGGCACAGATTTGAAGGGGCCAATCAGCTTTCCAACGTTTGTATATGATACCGGCAATGATCGGCCGCTCTTCATCAGTCTTTGCCTCACGCTCCACAAGCGAGGCAAGAATCATAAGATCGTTGACTGAAATTATTTCCTTGTTATTCAACTGAATCGGATTTTTTTTATAATCATCATCGAACTCTATCTTGTGCAGAGTGTTAACTTTTTCATAATTATTATTTGTCATTATTTTCACTACATCTTTGTCATTTGCGTTTCGCGGAATTAAATACGTGTCGGGAAAAAGATATCCCTCTTCTTTTTTGTAGATATTCACATTCCCACCGTCATACTGTGCCACTGTCGCACTGCCCCCTCTCTCTCTTTCAACTCTCTCCCAAACCTGTTCTGCTCGTAGTCCTTCTGGAATCGTCACCCAAAAATCAAGCGTTCCCTTTTGCAATGTGGCAATTATTTTGGAAAAAGAATTTGAAGGATTTAATTTGAAATCACCGGCTTGAATTTTGCCATTGAAATTTGTTAGTTTCAGATATATTTTCCCAAAAGCGGCACTACGGATTATCTTTTCTTTTTCTAATTTTTCTAAAACTTGATTTAAACCGCTCCCCGTTTCAATAACAAAAACCTGGGAAAAACAATTGTTTCGGCAAACTCCTTGAAGATTATAAAAAAAATAGAGAACTACAAAAAAACAAATAATTAATATAATTGACAAAAATATCACGAATTTCTTCATGAAGCTAAACCTCCTCGGCTGCTGCCCGGCGATATTTTTTATTCTCTGAAGAGCAGATATACACCCGACGACATTTACAGGTCACTTTTTCTGACTTTTCATCAAGTCTTTCATGCCGCGCTTTAACAAGCGGCATTCCACAACCAACACACATTCCCTGAGACATAAGCCATGCTTGTACTGGAGCAATCAAATTCTTAAACAACTTAAATCATCGCTCAATTGCTCGATTACTCAATCCGCCTAAGGCGGATGGAATAATTGAACAATGGAACAATCGTTTTATTTATTTTACTTTAAATATTTCCAAGTGTTTCAGTGTTTCTTTCGCTTCTTCAAGATTATGTTTATTATCAGAGTACATTATAGCGATTGGATCGTTTTTGGCAACTCGCTCGCCGATCTTTTTTTCCAAATATACTCCTGCCTGTTTATCAGTCGGTGCGCCGAGCACTCGACAAATCACTGTTAAATTTTTACTATTAATTTTTAAAACCTTGCCATACTTTTTTGATTTTATCACACCTTTGTAATTTCCTGGCTGAAGATCTTCGCTATCAATTTTTGGATTTCCTTTTTGAGCAAGAATTATCTCTTGCATTTTTTTCCATGCTGTTCCGTTTATCAAAATTTCACGCGCCCATTCTGTGCCATTTTGATAATTTTCTTTAACAAAATTCTGTTTTTCTTTTGAGCTGTCTTTTAAACACATATCAAGCAAATATCCGGCAAGATGAAGCGCTCTTTCTTCTAAATCAAGGGGGCGACCAGGTTTTTGTTGAAGAACACGAATTGCTTCCCGAACCTCCAAAATCGGCCCAATTCCGCGCCCGGCTGGTTCATGAGTTGGGTGAATTAGACATTTAACAGCAATGCCAAATTTTTTGCCAAGATCTTCAAACTTATGCGATAAGCTCTCAGCATCTTTTACATGTTTTATTTTCATCGCATCCCCAACCGGAATATCAATTACTACATGGGTTGCTCCAAAGGCAATTTTTTTCGCCATCACTGAAACCAAAATTTTATCGTAGCTTTCAAAAAGAAGCGGTTTCTCAACATTAATTAAATAATCATCGGCTGGGGCTATGTTAAAACTGCCTCCCCAAACAATACAGCCACCCGTCTTATTTACAATTTCCGTGATTTCTTTTTTACTAAATTCAACGCGCGCAATTGCTTCCATATCATCAGCCGTTCCGCCAGGCGTCGTGATTGCGCGGGAAGAGCTTTTTGGAATTTTAAATCCGCAAGATGCAACAATTGGCACAATAATTAAAGTTGTGCGGGTACCCGGAGTGCCTCCTATCGAATGTTTGTCGGCAACAATTCCTGAAAATTGCAGTTTTTCACCAGT
>JBGSIU010000063.1:0-14522 GCA_041742375.1 Patescibacteria group bacterium | reverse complement strand
TTGATATATCTTTTGGTAAATAGGGTGAAAAACGCTTGTGAAAAGTTTTGAAGGAAAGGTGTATCCAGACTTTTCAGCTTTAAGCTGATAACGATCATGGATTATATCAATAAAGAAGAACTCACCAGAGGAGTTAGTTGTTGTCACTTTGAGATTTCCTCCTGTTGAATAACAAATAAGAAATGCTTGAGAAAGAGGAGATTCAGAAACAGAGTCAAAGATATATCCGGTTGAATTAAACTTTTTAGGTTTTGTGACAAAACCCGGGATGAAACTTAAAAGCTGAACTATCACGAGCTGCCAGAAACCGGAAAGAGCCATCTTAAGAGAAGCAAAAATATCCTTATTCAATGAAAAAAGAAAACCAAAGAGATTAAATGAGGAAAAAATTGTTTCTAAAGAGGATATTCCAATTAATCCTGTAATTATTATTTTTGAAATGACTGAGGAAACTTTGGCTGTTGCAGTAATAATCCCTCTAACTAGAGGATTTGTGATAAAAGGTGGAATACCAGTTGGTTCCCCTGTTGGTTCCACTATCGGTTCCCCTGTTGGAGTTATTGAACCTGGGAAAGGAGTAATATCCACAATTTCCCACCATCCTAAGACAGAGGTTGGTCTTGGAGTTATGCTGGGTCGTGAAGTGGGGGCAGGAGTGGAGGTGGATCCTGAACTTGAACCTGGAGTGGGGGTGGAAGTTGGGCCAGGGATTTGAGTAGGAACAATATAAGTATCGCTTTGAAATTTAGCAAAATATGGCTGAGGAGAAGAATTTATTGTCGTGAAGCTCCCTCCAACATAAATATAATCACTATAGACCTTTAAAGAACGAACGGTGCCATTTGCATTAGGATTCCAAGAAGTGGCAGTGTCGCCTATAGCAAGAACGCCACCAAGGCGATTTCTTGAGGCTCCTCCAAGCGTAGTAAAAGATCCTCCGGCATAAACATAGGAACCTGACGGAAGAACTAAAGTATAAACCGTGCTGTTTGCTCCTGGATTCCAAGATGTGGCCGCGGCAGTTGAGGTGTCAATGGCGGCAAGACTGCTTCTTGAGGCTCCCCCAATTGTGGTAAAGTCACCCCCGGCATAAAGAGTTGAACTTAAAATATCTAAGGCATAAACATAGTTATCTGATAAAGCATTCCAAGCTGTGGCCGCGCCGGTTGAAGTGCTAATGGCGGCAATGTAGGCTCTGGCCGCGCCTCCAATATTTGCAAATTCCCCTCCGGCATAAAGAGTTGAGCCTGAAAGTGCCAAGGCATGGACCACACCATCTGCGCTTGGATCCCAGGCGGTGGCTGCGCCGCTTGAAGTATCGATTGCGGCGATAAAAATTCTTGTTGCTCCTCCTCCAATTGTGGTGAAATTACCTCCGGCATACAAAGTGGATCCGGAAACCACTAAGGAACGAACCGTGCTATCTGCACCTGGATTCCAGGCCGTGGCCGCGCCGGTTACGGTGTCAATGGCGGCAAGACTGCTTCTTGCGGCTCCGCCAATATTACTGAAATTGCCTCCAACATAAATCGTGGAGCCTGAGAGAGCTAAAGAATAAACTGAATTGTCTGCACTTGGATCCCATGAAGTGACTACTCCAGTTGAAGCATCAAGGCTTGCAATATAATCTCTATTTTCTCCTCCAATTGTGGTAAAACCGCCGCCAACATAAACAGTCGAACCGGAAACTGCTAAAGCAAAAACTGTGTTGTCCGCGCTGGGATCCCAACTGGTGGCCAGCCCAGTTGAAGCATCAATTGCCGCAATATAATTTCTTGAGGCTCCGCCAATTGTGGTAAACATTCCCCCAGCGTAGATAGTTGTCCCCGAGACACCCAAAGCATAAACCGTGTTGTCTGCGCTTGGATCCCAGGCGGTGGCTGCGCCACTTGAAGTGTCAATGGCGGCGATATAGGCTCGTGCGGCGCCTCCGATGTTGCTAAAATCACCTCCAGCATATAGATTGGTGCCTGAGACAGCTAGAGCCAAAACATTACCATCTGCGCTTGGATCCCAGGCGGTGGCTGCGCCGGTTGAGGTATTGATGGCGGCGATATAGGCTCGTGCGGCGCCTCCGATGTTGCTAAATTGACCACCAGCATAGATTGTTGATCCGGAAAGAGAAAGAGATAAAACTAAATTGTTTGCGCTTGGATCCCAGGCGGTGGCTGCGCCACTTGAAGTGTCAATGGCGGCGATATAGGCTCGTGCGGCGCCTCCTCCAATTGTAGTGAAACTTCCGCCAGCATAAAGAGTTGAGCCTGAAATGACCAAAGCGGAAATCGCGCCGTTCGCCCCAGGATTCCAAGCTGTGGCCGCGCCGGTTGAAGTGCTAATGGCGGCAATATTGGCTCTTGCCGCGCCTCCGATGTTGCCAAAATCACCTCCAACATAAAGAGTTGATCCCGAGATGGCCATGGCACTAACGACGCCATCTGCATTTGGATTCCAAGAAGAATCAACTGCGCCGCTTGGCAGAATATGAGCAATGTTGTTGCGGGTCGAGCCGCCCACCTGCGTGAAATCTCCACCAATATACCAGCCGCCTGCACCATCAGGAACCACGGCATCTACATCACTGCCAATTATCTTCGGGAAAGTTGCGACAGGATCACCGCTTGTCATGTCAATTGGAACTCCGTATCCCGCGTTTGGGCCAACATAGGTGAAATCTCCGCCAAGATATATGGTGCCGTCAGATCCCACTTCAATTGCCCGCACTGTGCCGTTTGTGACATAAGTATTTAAAGGAGTATTTGAAAAATAAGCGTTAGTTTGAGGCGTAAAAAACAAGAAGATAAGAATAAAAATTATAAAAAATCTTTTCATAACTACTATATTTTTGCCATAAATTAAATTAAATAACAAGAGGTAGAATTGAGAAGAATTTTTTCAGGTGTGGCGATCAGCCACTTTTGAAGCGCCGAATGAATCCGGTTTAATTTTACATTTATATCCGCTCCCCCGAACCATGCCAACAATTTCATTAATCACATCCCGTGTTTCGCCTCGTTTACCGATATCAACATGAATTTCAACATCATATTTAGCAATGCCGTTTTCTTTAAAAAGATCAGCGATTGCCTCAGCCGTCTCCAGGGACATAATCGCTTCGCGGTACATGCGCTCTTTTAAAGCAAATTTTTTGTTTACCACTTCCCTTTTCCAAAAATAAATTCCGCCAAAACCGACACGGTGGATGATTAAAGCCGAAACAAAATCATACACGCCTGATTCTTGCTTTTGAGAATCGCTTCCAACAATAATGCGATAAGACAATTTTTTCTCCTCTGCCATAAAAGAAGAAACGCGCTTTTTCAGCGCGGCATCGTCAAGTTTGCCGTAGGTGGGAGAAATAAACATAACAATTTAATTATATCTCTTTTTGGAGAATTGGAATAATCTTTTCAAGTGATAACCCAATTACAGTCGAGAGGGATCCTTCAATTTTAGTGACGAAATTTTGAGGGCTTCCCATGATTTGAAGCCCGCCGCAGAGTTTTTGGTATGGCACGCGGTCAAGGTAAAAGGAGATCTCATTTTGAGTCAAGGAACGCAAAGTTACGCTTGCCACATCATAATCAACTATTTTCTCAACTGTTATATTGCTAAATTGTTTTCCTGTTTTCACTGTCTCACTGTTTACCGTTTCACTGTTGCACGGTTTCACCGATTTCTGGTTTTTGTTAGTATTAGTTAGTATTGGATAGTATTGGTTAGTATTTGATAGTATTTTAATGAACGTGTGTGCGCTAACATACTTGTGTGTCTTTCCCGACAACTTTTGGAGCATTTGTACGGCTTCAGCGCGGCTTTTTGGTTTTCCAAAAACCCACGAATCAAGAAAACCTACTGTGTCTGCCCCAATAATAACTATTTTCCCCTTATTCCCCTTATTTCCCATATCTCCCCAATTTCCCTGAATTTTTGAAAGCGCATCTTCTGCTTTTGCTTTCGCCCTGCGGCACGCCATTTTCACCGGATCGCGATCAACAATCTTTTCCTCATCAACATTAGTCCTCATCACCTCAAAGGGGATTTTTAATGTTTCAAGAAGCTCTTTTCTCCCAGTTGAGACCGAGGCAAGAATTAATCTCATGAGGATAATTTTAGCATGTTCTCAATCCTCTTTTTCTCCCGGGAAAAAGCGTGTTTGTTTAAATTTAGCTCCGGCATTTCAAAAGTATTTTTAAAAATTTTTCCCAAATCAGTTTTAAACTCAGAAAAACCAAAATCGACCAGCAATTCTTGATATAAATCAAGATCAAAATCCGGCAAAAAGACAAGCGACAAAATATCAATCTTGTCTTTTCTCCCCTTATGGCTTGCAAAACGAGCTCGATGCGCCACCTGCTTGGTAAAAACTAAAGCTTCTTTTCTTAAAACCGTGTAGCCTTCAAACTTCACTTGATGCTTAACCAGTTTTTCAACCGGCACACCTATCATTGAATAATGAGGAAGATAAATGTCCACATGAATGTCATCTTTAATTACTTCATATTTTTTTAAACGATCATTTTTCGCCACCTGATAATTGCCATATAATTTCGCCAGTTCTGGATAGTCAATAATTAAATCAACGTCTTTTGATTTCACCATGCGGGTGTAAAGCCAAACTGCCCAGCCACCAATAAGCACCATATTAAGCTCGCGGTTTAATTCCTTTAGGAGTTCAAAACTTTGATCGGTATAGTAATCTTGATAATATTGTTTCATAGGCCAATCTGAGTTTTAATTTTTATTAAAAGCTCGTTTGTGAAATCTCTCGAATACCACTGCGGCGCATTCCATAAATCAACAAAAAGTTGAGCTGTGGGCGGCAATTTATAAGTTTTGAGAAATAAATCAGGCTGAAGAATAAAAATGTTTTGATGGTGTGACTTTTTTGGCGGAAAGCGTTTTTGAATTTCTTTAATGTCGTAAGCATAAAAATATACCACGTCATAATCTGCCGGAAGTGTTTTATATTTCATTTTGTAAAGGCTATAGGCAGTCGGCACAACATCAGCCGGCATAGAAGCCTCTATTTCACTAGTGGACAAATCACTTCTTGTTTCATAAATAATCTCTTTTTGCGCGTCCCGCCGCGTGGCCCAAAAAAATAACAGTTTTTCCGTATCTGTCACATGTGATTCATTTTTGCCTATTTTCACCATATTCATATCCCGAAGAGGCTTTAAGGCATGGGAAACGACGCTGAGCGACAGTTTAAATTTTTGGGAAAGCTCGGTGATGGAAAAGGCAGAATTTTGCTTGTCAATCGTGCGAAACAAAAGTTCCCGCCAAACAAGCTCAATTTTTAACATATCTTTGTATATTTTCTATTTTACCATATTTGTCAATACCGTATTTTCTATGAATATAGAAAATCCCAAAGACACGTTTCGAGGTTTATCGAAAATCAAGGAATTAAGTCTTGCATAGTAGTAGTAGTAAAATAACGCCTTACAATGACAGAAATTAAAAAAAAATAACTATTGATGCGCTTGACTATTTAGATCAACAGTTGTTAATTCTTGACTTTGCTAGGAAAAGAAATCGTATAAAGAGTCTCGCTGTTGATTCTCTAGCTGATGGAGGAGCACAACTAATTAATTCTTTTGGGAGAGATACGGTGAAGAAAATATTTCCAGGTGGCTTAAAATTTGATCTTTCAGAAAGTGAACTAACAGAAGTTCAAAAACTTTTCAACGACAAAGATCTAATGGAGATAACCAAAAATCACCCTACTTAATTTACACAACCTTTTACTTATTAAGCTTTACTTTTTATCTCACATTCCCTCTCGCACTCAAAGACGAAGTCATGATCCTGAGCATTAGTCGAAGAATCTTTGCTCTGAGCGCTGTCTGTCCGCAAGACTTCAATTTCCAGCTTTTCCAGCATTTCAAGGACATTTTTTCCCGGGTGGCCGAAGGAATTTTTGCCTACGGAAATTATGGCATATTTTGGCTTTGTCTCCCGAATTAACGTGTAGGAAAAATTCTTGGAGGAACCGTGGTGGGAAAGCTTGACAGCGAGATAACCACCCCTATTCTTGTCATCCCAGATGGGGCTGAAGCCATCAGGCGAAAGCCTCAATCTGGGATCAAGGTTTTTAGATTCCAGATTGAGTCTAATAGCCTCATCTGGAATGACAGCCAAAATTTCAGGTAATAATTCTATTTGGCTGCTAATCTCCGCATCCGCCAGCATTAAAAAGCGCGACTGCCCAATTGTGATCACCGACACGGTGGAAAAAAGATTCGTGTCGCCCGCGGCTTCGGAGTGTTCATTTAAAGGCCAAAGGGGCTCGATACTAAAATTCGAATTTACGGAAATTTTCTCTCCCTTAGTAAATGATTTAAACTTTGTCCCACTATTTCGTAATATATCAATAATTTCAGAATAATCAGAGCCCTTCTTTGCAGTGAAATTACTAAATAAATATCTCACACTATAACTTTCAATAACAGATTTTAAGCCTTTTACATGATCAACGTCTGGATGAGTCAAAATCACCCCAAAAATTTCCCGTTTCCAAAAGGGCAAATGTCGCGTTAGGCACTCGCGCATTTTTGCATCCCGCCCGGCATCAATTAATAACACATTTTGAGGCGAAATTAAAATCGCGCCGTCTCCCTGCCCCACGTTGCAAAAAATAAGGCGGGTTTTCTGATCAAAAAGCCGGGGAAGCTGGAAAATTAAGAAGATAAACCCAAAAACGAGCACTAAAAAGAATTTTTTCAGCAAAGGCATATACCTATCTTACCGTATTTTACCCTGAGCGTTAGTCTAAAGGAAAAATCAGTCTAATACGCTCGCTCTATTAATTCGAATTAATAGAGTTATAATACTCAACTATAATACTCAACTTTAAAATCTTTAAAATATTTTTTATATTACATGCTTTCTCTCAAAGCTCCGATGGTTTTGTTCAAGATTCCGTCGACGTTCACTCCAGTTCCCCCGCGACATCCCCACCGTTGCCGATTCAATTGAATACATGAAATTATGCCAACTTTCTTCATCTTTTTCCTTTTGAATTATTCTCTCGGCCATTTTTTTGAAATGCTTCCCCGAATATTTAATCCAATAATTCACTTTGTCGATCGTGCCGCTGCACACTTTTAAAGTCTGGTTTATCGAACCATAACCGTATCCTTTAAGAAGTAAAATAGCGATCGCCAAGCGCTTCGCAAACATGATTTTTTCAACCGGCGTAAAAAATTCATCAAAAAATTCCTCCACTTCTTGTTTTTTGGACATATGCGCGACAGAATCAAACAGCAGATCTCTAATCCGCCCGCTTAAAACGGAATCCATTTTTCTTTTGGAAACTCTGGTCATATTCGTTAGCCATAAATTTATCGTGCCAATCAATAAATTCAAGGCAATCTACGCTCGCTCTATTAATTCGAATTAATAGAGAATATTTAACAATAATCATCTTAAGAAATATTTTTGGAGATGTCAAGATAAAGAAATCGCTTATCTTAAGGAATAATGGTATAATATATATGTATTATGAAATTAAATAACTTATTGCTTCCTCTTGTAGTCGGAGGGCTTTTTGTGGCAGGTTGCATCCCGACTGAACGCGGCGGGGCAATAACTACGCCCGCGCCAGAACCTCCTGCAATAACCACAACTGCAATTGATGCGCTAGTCACCCCTCAACCTATTTCCAAACTTTTCGCTTTAACTAGAATCGCTGAAAAAAACCAAGCAACGGCCACAGCCGTTGCCCAAACCGCTACAAGAACCGCAGAAGAAGAAAAACAATTAAACTCAATGCCAAAAATCCAACTTGAAAATGGAGGCTCATATTCTGCACGCAACAGTCAAGGTGAAAATTGCTTAATACTGGAAAACCAAACCGGATCTCCTATGACAATTTACACTTCTGCTTTTGACGAATTCGTTAAAGAAATATATGGCAATTCTGAGGCGAAAGACCCAACCACAATTAAAATCATTAATGAACAAGCACTGCAAAAGATGATTGACGAGAAAAAAGTTCCAGAAGACCTAATTGAGCAAATTAAACTACTTAATCATTTTACGTTTAAAAACGAAACAGAAAAAAGAACAATTTACATTAATTGGGATAATATCTTGTCGCAAAATTCTGAAAATATCAACCACATCTTGAGCGCCTACATTCAAGCCGATTTCGTGGTAATGTCTCAATTTTGGGATTCACAAGAAACAAATCCAAACCAAGCAACACAGAATCTGCTAAATTCTTCTAATTTCCAACCGGCATTTGAACAGATGTTTGAATCCCCATGCGCCTCGGAACCCCAAGAGTTTATTTGTCTCCCATGCCAAACCGCCCCAGTTCAAGTGGAATTGGGAAATTAGCCTCAGTTTTTTACATTTCTGCTACCCGTATTTTACTGAAGTTTTCCCCTTGCCAAAATTGGGTTTGGCTGATATAATCGCTATTTATTATGAAAGAAAAACTTATTACGAAATTTCAGGGAATTAAGAAGTTAATTTTAAGCCGCAAGAAACTGGCCGTCATTTTGGCCTTACTTTTGGTGGCTATTCTTGTTTCCACCTCAGTTTTCTTTATTACCCGACCAAAAAACACGCCAAAGACAGTTGCCAAAAAAACTCTTGGCGCCAAAACTAAGGCTAAAGCAACTCCAACCAAAAAACCAACTGCTTCACCTACGGTCTCAACCAAATATTCGGGTGTTAAAACCGCCACAGCAACTCCGACCAAATCAGCAAGCGCCACCTCTGTACCCCCAACCTCAGTGCCGCCTACCTCAATTCCTCCAACCTCAGTTCCTCCAACAAGCGTACCGCCTACTGACATCCCGCCAACACCAACCGCTTCTCTTGGCCAAGCGGCAACACCAACTCCTGTTAACAGTGATGATAGTGATCAAAGACCAACCCCAACAAGTTCAAATCACATAACTAATTAATAAATCCTGCAAACGCTCAGAGCACTCAACCCCCAAGAACTGCGTTAACTTAAAATAGTTTTCTGAGCCTTGGCATTTTTCCTTTAATTAGATAATTTTTTTTAACAGCATCTTCAAATCAGCTTTTTTATCTCCTTAATCCTTAGCCTTTTTTCCTTTTGCAATTCACGGATTTTCGCGGCTTTTTTAACTGCGGCGCCGTCAAACAGCTGGTAGCCTGAAACCGTGGTTTCTTTAGGTTTAAGAATCCCTTCCTTTATCCAAAAGCGCAAAGTGTGAACTGTTTCTCCTGATATTTTTGCTAATTCCCCAATTTTTAGCAATTTATTGTTTTCTTTTTGATTTTGAACTTTGAACTTTGAACTTTGAACTTGGTGAAATGGCTTGCTGGAGATCCACATTTCAAGCGAGCGCAAAACCGCCTCGCCAATCACTTTATAGAATCCATCCATATTCCTTTTCTTTTGCCCTTCATAAATGCTTTGCAAATATTCTATCCTGTCTTCCGGCCGAATCACGGCTGAAGGATATCCGTTTAAATTTAAAATTAAATTCGTAAGGAGCCGGGCCGTCCGGCCGTTGCCATCAATGAAGGGATGGATGGAGACAAATTTAAAATGGGCATTTGCGGCAATTTTCACTGGATACTCTCCCTGCTGGCTCTCAAGCCACGCTGTGAAACGCTTCATTTCCCCCGGCACTTCCTGCGGCGCCGGAAATTCCACATCCGCGCCGCGGATAAAAACATCCACTTGGCGATAAATTCCGGCATTATTGTCATCAATTTTTCCCAAGAATATTTGGTGAATTTTTTTAATATCTTCTTCTCTGATGAATTGATGCCCTGCCCGCAATTTTATTAACCCATCAACATAATCCAAAGCCTTGTTATGGTTAAATGCTTCAAGCTGGTCGCGCAGAGATTTGGACGGAATCAAGGCTTTTACGCCTCTGGCGATCACTTCTGCTGTCTCAAGGCGGGATAAAGTGTTCCCCTCAATAGCATTTGAGGAATATGTCAATTCCACCCTCAACCATTTATCTATTTGGTTTTTTAAATCCAAAGGATATGGTTTTAGGTTATCATAAATTTTCTTTTTTGCCTCAATTTTTTGCCAAATATTTTTCATACCCTAAAGTATAAAGCATCGCTCTATGGTTTGTCAATGACTTAGATAAATTTAATTTCTGCTATACTTAGTGTTATGCCTGCCAAACCTGCCAAAAGAAAAAGACTTCAAAAAGCCTCAAAAATGGTTATAATTGCCAAAATTTTGGCGCTTTGCGCGGCAGGGACATTCTTCGTGGTGTTTCTTTTTGCAGCTGCTATCATTATCCGTAGGGGCGGGTTTTTTAACCCGCCCCAAGTCCCACCACAGGCGAGACGATCCGTTCCCAACAATGGAACAATTGAACAATCGAACAATCGTTATCTTGTTTCTTCAGTTTATGACGGCGATACACTCTATTTAAAAAATATGCCCAAATCTGTGCGTTTAATCGGAATTGACGCACCGGAAATGTACAACAAATACACGAAAACCGCGGCAGAATGCGGTGGAATCGAGGCAAAGGAAAAATTGAAGGATATGGTCTTTAAAAAGCAAGTTTTTCTGGAATTGCCGGATAAACATGAAGACGAGGATAAATACCACAGATTATTAAGGTATGTTCTTATCTGCAGTACTACGTACTCTTCTACCGATTGCACTGACGCCGGCCTTGCACTCGTGCGCCAAGGCTGGGCTCAGGCTTATAATTTTGGAGAATCTCACCCAAAAGACAAAATTTATCGCGAGGCACAAAACGAGGCTAAAGAGGAAGAGAGAGGAATATGGGGACTATGCAGGTAAAATTCGAATGTCGAAACTCGAAATTCGAAATAAATTAAAATGACAAAAATTCAAATGTTTGAAACAAATTAAAAATATTTTTATTGTTTTTAATTTATGTCATTTGTATTTTGAACATTGTTTCGGATTTCGTCATTCGGATTTCGGATTTTATATCTGCGACACTTCGCGCTCAACGCTTAAAGACGCTAAAACCCAGCGTTTAAGGAACTTCCCTATTGAAATTGAGGCTGTTTTTGTTTTTTCAACCAAAATAACAGTTAATGACTTTAATTTTGAGGCTATGACATATATCAAGCGCCAGATATCAATTGCTAAAGCCTGGCCTAAATTCCGCGCATTGGCGGCGGCGACCTTTAACTCCTGGTCATAACGGTAGCCGGGCGCCACGCCGGACAATTTTGCCACAACGGTGGTGCCGCGGGTCAAAAAGATCGTCTCGTTTTGATAACGGACGCGGTTAATGATGTCTGAGACGTTTGTTCTAAAGTCTGTGACCGAAATGATGTTTGACATAATTTGATAGTGTTAATAATAGTATGTTATTGATATTTTGTCAAGAGGGCGCGGGACGGCGTACGTTTCAAAATCAAAGATCAAAAATCAAAAAGCAAAAAGCCGCGGCAGAACAAGCTTAATCAGTTTTTGTACATACTATTGAATTATGGCGTCTGGACGCCATTATAAAATGTACAGAATTTAAGGCGCGCGCGGCTAATTTGGAGCGAACAACTTGTAGCGCTTGCCTCTTTAAATATAAATGCAAGCCGTGAAACTCGTCTCCCTTTTGGAAATATTCCATCAAAATAAATACCCGGATCTTGTATAGCAGTGAAAATAACATGCCAGAAAAATCGGCTCTTTCCAAAACCAACTATACAAAAAATCGGTAAATTTTGCTAAAAATGGTGCTAAAAATATGAGATTATTAAGCCGTTCTATAAGCCTCGCCTAAAATCCACAAAAATTAGCAATAATAGGCAAAATGAGACCATGATACTGTTCAATCTGAACAACTTATTTTGTGCACAATTTGTGCTAAGATAGACGAAGGGATTTAGCAAATGAATTTCTTTTAACGCAATAACCGCAAAATAATAACTATAGTATTCTCTATCGGTTATTTTTGTCCAAGAAAATTACCGCAACCCTTGCGGGGTTTAGATTGCCAATACAAGCTTTATCGCCAAAAATGTTATATAAAGTTATACAAAGCTATACTTTTATGTAGTAAATTGAAGCCATTTATTTCTGTGTTCGATAAATATTTGGCTTTTTAGAGAATTTTATCAGAAAAAGAGTCCAACATATGAGGCAAAGAACCACGAGAAAGCTTGTCAGTTCGCGCTGTTCTATCTTTATCACTCCAAAAGTTAGATTGCTAAAAATTGTTGCTATTTTTCTAAACCACCAAAGGGGAGCAAAAATAATGAAAGCAAAACACTTTGCCGCCAAGGGGCTTGCCAAAGATAAAAACAGCAAAATTTCGGCTCCCAGCATCAAGGGTTCAACCAGCCAAAGGAGGAGTAAGTTTACCGGAATCGCCAGCAAGTTGAGCTCACCAAAGCTGAAAACAAGAAGAGGGGCGGTGGCCAGGAAGCAGGAGAGGGTGGTCGAAAGATCGGAGCGAAGCATGCTTCTAACATCCAACTTCTCACGGGTTTGGATTCCTGCCTGCGCCGGAATGACATGAGAGGAGGCCGGAATGACAGATGAGGAAAACAGAATCATTCCCGCCGTGGCCAAAACCGATAACTGGAAGCTGAGGCTGAAAATAAGGCTGGGACTTATAAAAACCAAGGCTAAAACAGCAAAAATCAAATTATGTCCGGCCTTTAGCGGCCGGCCGATGATGCTGGAAAAACCGGCGGCGGCAAACATCACGCCTGCCCGCAAAATTGATGGAGAAAACCCGGAAAGAAAAACATAAAAAATTGAGGCTAAAATGGCAATTATTTCAGCGCGGCGGCGCTTCATCCATACATTCAACACTCCGCGGATAAAACCGCCAAACATAATCAGGTTCATGCCGGATGCGGCAAAAAGATGCAAAACGCCGGAGGCGGCAAAAATTTTGTACATCGCCGGAGAAACGGATTGATTGTCTCCCAACATCAGTCCTGTCAGAATTCCCGCTTCTTCTGCGGGTAAAAGTTTAAAATATATGTTTTTAACAAACCGCCGGGTTTTTTCAAAAAACCAAAGGATTTTGTGGAACCAGGGAGTGGGGAGAAAGGAGACACGAGAGACCTCTAAAATATAACCTGTGCTGCAATTCGTATTTTCTCCGTAGGGGACGACCTCCTGGTCGTCCCCATGGGACAAACCAGGAGGTTTGTCCCTACGTGGATTACATGCGATTTTTCCCTGCACAACGACTTTTTTGTATAACCATTCATCTAAATTAATCTTTTTACCATAGGCCACCTTTTCCTCAACCATGTATTTGCCGTTAATCTCAAACTTCAGCCGTCCTGCGGCCAATTTTGGCCTCTGCCACACAATACCAGTGATTATGGCGTGCTGTCCAGCCGAAAATTGGGCCTGGGTGAAAAAATAGGTGAAAACGCGAAGAAAAACGAGAAAAAGCAGAAGTAATTTGAAATTTGAAATTTTCAATTTGAAAATTATTGGTTTATAGTTTCAGCTTCTCCCGCGCCTCGTCCCGGTAGCGCTTGCTAATTAGCCTCAAACACTCCTCAAAATCCGACCACGGCCTGCCGTTTATGATTTTTTCGGCGGTCTTGGGACCGACTCCGGGAACTGTATCCAACTCTTCCAGAGTCGCCTCATTCACGGAAAGCTGGCCAAGCTGCTCTGCTTGTTCTCCAAGAATTTGATCGGGGGAATCTGTGAGAACATGGGAAATAAGGGGGCTTGGGGAGTTAAGGAAGGTTTGTTTGGAATTTTCGACGATTTGCACTTCTTCGCGGCTTTGCTGGATAGTGTAGTTTACAACAAACCCGCAAGCGGCAAAAAGCAAGGCAATTGAGGCTAAAATAATGGGCAGTTTATGCATACATTTCAGTATTGCATAAATTAAAAAGCAAAACAAGAGAAACAATTCAGAACGCGGAGGGAATCAATCCCAGCTTAGAGGAATTGACGAGTTAAGGAATGAGTGCCTTAACTGCCTTTTCATATGGTACATTTAAATAACTTATAATTCGTGAATAACTTACAATTTTGCCTACAGGAGGTTCATCAACAAGCGACCATCTGACTATAACATCTTGCTCTGTATATAAAGGTGGATGTTCCAGCCTTTGAGCGGTATTGGGAACAGGTTTAATTATAAAGATATTTTCTCTGTTAGATTCAATAATTACTGGAGTTGTAGAACAAGAAGGAACTGCACCTGGAGTAATAAAATGAATAGCACAAACTGAACCCATTCTTTCACCATCTACTGCACCCTTTTCCCCTTTATCATTTACAATAATGCCTATTACCATTGCATAGCGGGGACTTATTCTTTTGTCAACTTCACCTCCCGGTCTTTGCACCTGATCCATTCGTATAATCGAACCCCATGTAATTTCTAGAGTCTCATTTGTTGCCATATGGCCGTGAATTATATCTTACCTATTTCTTTTTTACAAGAAACAGTCTTGCCTAATTAAAAATGAGCCTGAAATTTTGTTGCGACTAAACCAAAAATGATGCCATATTTTTCATCATTTTTGAGAGTTTTCTTGTTGCAATAAAAATGGCGTAAGTCAATAATTACAATTGTTATGAAAGTAAT
>JBGSIU010000062.1:0-2662 GCA_041742375.1 Patescibacteria group bacterium | reverse complement strand
TTTTTTCAATTTTTAAATATTTTAGACGGGCAAGCTCAATGATTTCTGCCGTCACATCTGCCAAATCAACTCTTTCATCAAGAATCGTGCCAAGCTGTGATGGAGTAAGATCTTTAATGGGGGAATAGGCCAATGGCAAATGCTCGCGTTCAAAAAGACCTACGGTCCGTGACACACTTTCTTGTTTGGTATAAACATTATCGCTTTCAAAACGCATGTCCCGCCCCTTTTTAAACCAAAAATAAAACATCATGCTAAATGGGAAAATAGCAATTAAATAACCCCAATTATCAAGCGCAAGATCAATTATTTTTTCAAGTTCGCTTGGAAAAACTAATTGGTTTTTATTATCGAGAGACAGTGTCACTGTCATGTCTTGATTTTGTGACAAGACAACTTTTGACTCAAATTTTGCTTCGTTCCTCGAAAAATCGCTTTCGCAATTTTCTTCTTGCGTTAAACCAAATTCCCCAGCTGAGCATTTAATTTTCAAAATTTCGGCATATGGAGAAATCACAGTCGCGCTCGTCTTTTCAATGTCCGTGTCCCATTCGTGGCCCGTGGCGTTCCAATAAATTTCATCATGGGTTTCATATCGAAGCAAAACTTTTTTAATTGAATATTTAATAAAATATTTTTTTTCGCCGATGATGGTTTTCTCAGGATCGCCAATTTTAATTTGGACGCTTTGGGCAAGGCGGCTGGTTGAATATTTATAAGGGACGTCATTTTCATCCGTGACAGAAATTAAATTAAATTTTGCCGCAATCGTGCGGCCGCTGGCTGAATATGTGACAGGAACCACGCGAATTATTCCATGCTTATAGATTAAAAAATTGGCGGTGATTTTTTCCGTCACAAGAAGCGAAGCGTCTCTTTGCACTTCTATCTGACTTTGAAAATTTGTGACGATGTAATCCGAAGAGGCAAAAACAGAAGAAGTGGAAAATAAAAAATAAAAGATTATATAAGTGAGAGAGGCGATTATTTTTTTCACAACTTACATTGTATACCTTTTTATGGTAATAAATGTTGAAGTTTTTATCTCTTTGGCGATGATTTGACTTTGCGGGCGCCCATGAGACCAATTTTCTTTCGTTCTTTATCTCGTGGATCGCGGGTGAGAAAATCACGTTTGCGAAGAATTTTTCTAAATCTTTCTGGATCGACTTTTACTAAAGCGCGAGACAACCCATGAATCATCGCATCAAGCTGAGCGGGAAGCCCAGACCCTTCAATTTTGACAGAAATATCAAATCGGTTCAAAGTATTGGTTGTCCTTAATGGTTCAAGATATAGTTTTTTATATTGAGGGAGTGAAAAATATTGGTCAACCAACCGGCCGTTAATTGTGAAAGTTTTTTCCTTGCTGTCTTTATTGACTATAAGTTTAACGCGGGCGACCGCAGTTTTTCTTCTGCCAACTGCTTGATAAACCAGTTCTTTTTTCACTACCGCTTTCTGTTGCTCAATTTTCTTTTCCTCTTTTTTTTCTTTTTTTTCTTTTTTTATAGTCTCTTTTTTTATAGTTTTTTTCGGCATAAAAATTATTTGTTATATGGCCATTTTAGCCATATAGCTATTCTTATTCTTATTTAATAAATTTATTTTTATACGGATGATTTGCCTCCTTATAAATGAATAGTCTCGTAAGCAGCCTTTTTTTTAATTTGTTATTTGGCAACATTCCGCCAACCGCATGTTCAACAATAATATTCGAGTTTTTAACTCTCAGCGCACCAAGAGTTATTTCTTTAAACCCTCCGGGATACATTGAATGCTTGCGATATTTTTTTAATTCTTCTTTCTTTCCTGTTGATTTAATAAGTGCGCTGTTAACAACAACTACAAAGTCGCCGCAATCTAAATTGTGGGCAAAATATGGTTTTGATTTTCCCATGAGATAGTTGGCGATCTGCGGCACAACACGGCCGATGACTTGACCTTTCACGTCGACTAAATGCCAAGATCTTTTTATTTCTGATATTCGTGTCGGCTCAGTTATTTTCAAAATTCCAAAATTCAAATAACAAATTCCAAATAAATAACAAATACGAAATACAAAAAACTAACAAAAATTGTTTGATAATTTTGAATTTATTTGTTATTTGGGATTTGTAATTTGGGATTTCTTAGTGTCCGTCCATTCAATGATTACAAGTTGTGCATTATCTCCCTTTCTCACGTTTGTTTTATACATTCTTGTAAATCCTGAGGTTCTTTTTCCAAATCTTTCCTTCATTGCCACAAGCATCTTTACAATTTCATCATTGCCAAAAAATTCCCGCAGTTTATTAAGCGAGGCATTCGTGCCTTTTATCGCCATGGTTACAACCTTGTCAATTTCTCCCTTTATCGCTTTTCCCTTGGCTTCGGTTGTTTCAATTCTTTCCCGCTGAATTAGTGCCGCAATCAAACCGCGAATCAACGCTTTTTTAGTATTAGTGTCTCTTCCTAAATTATGACCGGCAACGGAATGCTTCAAATTAGTTTAAAGTTCAAAATTCAAAGTTCAAAGTCCCAAATGCTTTTCACCTTGCACTTTAAGCTTTTAACTTAATACGATTCCTTTTTCTTTTAATTTTTCTTCAATTTGGGCTAATGATTTTGCACCCATGTTTTTGATATTAATCAGTTCTGAGCGTTTTAAGGAAACCAGATC
>JBGSIU010000061.1:0-4496 GCA_041742375.1 Patescibacteria group bacterium | reverse complement strand
TCGGGTGGCTTTGTGCGCGGTGATGAACAAGATGGCTCATGTCGTGTTTGCTGTTTGGCAAAGAGGAACTCCCTATCTTGAGAAATGAAAAAATCAGGGTTTTATCCCCAATTTTTTCTTGACATCGATATAGTTAGTTATACGCTGTTCAAAAAATATTTTTCATTCAATCTTATTTTGATAGGCTTTTTCTTTCAATCAATATAAATTTGTTTTTTTGTTTTGGATTTTGGGCAAAGGGGTTCGGGGTGAATGCCCAAAATCCAAAACTCCTGATTCGTTTCGAACAAACAGGCAAAAAGGAAGGGGTTTAAGGGGAGGGAATTTTTGCCTGTTTGTTTGGTTCGGGTGCATTTTTAATTTTAACATTATCCATATGATTTAACTGAATAATAACTGGCTGTTTTAGTTTTAATCCTTTACCAATTGCAATGGCGTGCCTTTCTTCAAGCGTTGCGAGGGTGTCTGCATAATCTTTTCCGATATAATTTTCCAAAAATCCTTTTCCCGTATCATCAAAAACACGTAAAGCAAAAATTGTATTACATTGATTGAGGATACTTTTGCTCACATTCGCTGTTCTTTGTGTAATAATCAAACTTCCCAAACCATATTTTCTACCTTGCAGAATAACTTTAGCCGTTCCATTTGTTGCACTTTTATCACCCTCACTTGCGACAGAATTCCATTCAGGAATTAGTGAGTGAGCTTCCTCAAAAACAAGAAGTACCTTTGCTTTTTTCTCGTCAGCCAATGGAATTTTCATCAAAACCTTAAAAAGTTCCTCGGCTATGACGCGTGTTTTTTCTGCTTGGGTTAGATCTGTGGTGTTGACATTAAAACCGATTTTTTCACCACGAGATGCTTTGTGATAATCTACATTGTAAATTCTGACTTGTTTTGCTGTCTCAAATGCTTTTGATTCGGGTACATTATCAGTGCCAAAAAGAAATTGACACAAATCTTTTCGGATTGCTTCTTTATATTCATTTACATTTCCACTTTTTTCTGGGTTTTGCTTAGCTCCGTCAGTATGGATGTATTCGTATTTCGTGTTAATTTCATTAAAAGCATTTTCATCATCAGAAGTTATTGCTGGCAAATATTCAGGGAGTTCTTTTTTGTATTCGTTGGTTATATCAATGCATATTACTTTTACTTTTGCTTCCGCAATTCTTTTCATCAATTCGTAAGCCAAGCAAGATTTACCAATACCAAGAATTCCTAAAATCGCAGTGTTATGGGTCACAATCGCATTAATATCTTTTATGGGGATTTCTAAATCCGTATCGGGAAGACGACCAATAGAATTTTGGGCAATTTCTTTAATTCTTTGTTCAGAAACACCACCAGAAAAAGCGTAAAAAAGAGGCGAGAAAATCGAAGGCATCCATTTGCTCACGTCTAAGTCTTTTGTGTCTTTTTTATATTTGCCTAGTTTTCTAGCAACTCCGATTATAAAACCATGCCGATCAAAATTTTCCAAATGTTCCTCCTTGGCATTTCCATTGATGACTTGGTAAAGTGTTTCCTGTCCGTAGATTAAAGTTTTTAGAATTGCTCCCTCGCTAATTTTCTGATCCAATTTATTTGCCTCTCTGACAATTGAAAAGTTAAGAGTGTTTATATTTGAACCACTAGAAACATATCCGATAAATTGCTCTCTGTCTTTGTATAGTGGGTTATTCTCTATTTTTGTTTTAAGAGTCTGATCAAGCGTCCCAACATCTAAAAGGTACACAAGGTTTTCTTTCGCAAAAATTGATTTCGGCTCGGTTATCAACTTCCTATCTTTTAAATTTATTTTTAAAATGTCGCTATTTTCGTCTTGCAATAGATAAATACTCAGCCATCTTTTATTCAAAAGGTATTTAGTGTCTACAACCATGCCGATTGAGCCAACATTCACTGATGTTTCGAGAGCGACTAAATTGCCATATTCTGCGGGTTTTCCTCCATGTTTTGTATAATCAATCTCAACTTTATAAAGCAGGGGGTTTTCGCAACCAATTGCTTGACCTATCTCGTCTCCAATTTTATTGCCTAAATAATTTATCAGTTTTGAAACTCTTTCTATAATTAATCCGATAACATCAAAAAAGGTAAGACAAATCCAAAATGCAATGATACTTATAAAAGCGATTATTTTTTCTGGTATGGCAAAATATGAATAAGAAGCAGAGAGATATACGACAGAAAAAATTACTTTGGACGCACCAAAAGTTTCAACGAACCAATATAAACTCTTGCTAACCTTTCGCAAAAAATCTGTTTTGACATCTTTTAAGATAATCGTAATTATTCCAGTAGCAAGAATTGCCACGGCATAGTAGAAAATAAATGTATATCCAAAAAGATTTTGTTTATTAGAAAGGCCAAATAATGCGATCAAGACGGCTGTCGAATTTGCTATCACATCAGAAGGCTTGGTAAAAAATGGTTCTACAATATACGCACCCAAAATAATCATGAATGCACCGGCATAAAACCAAATACTAGAATCAATATTTGTGTCCCATGCTAAATTCCCAATATTACCCCCGACAACTTTAAAAAGCCCCAAAAGAATAATCAGGTATGAAAATGCAACTATAATTCTTTGATTTTGAGAAAGATTAATTTTCATGATTAGAGAATTTCGAAAATAATTTCTTTGGTATACATTTTTGCGTCCATATTTATGCAGTTACTTCGTTTAATGTTGTCTTTGCTTCTAGACTATTAACAAATTTATCAATATCTGAGATCCTAACTTCCAACCCATCCTTTTTGATAAAATCAAAATATCGCTCTGTATCAATAAAAGATTTTGGTGAAATAAACACAGAATATGATTTTGTACCTTTTTTAACATATTCTTCAAGGTGGCGATGTATTGAGAATGATTCTCTAATATGTTGTTGTGTTCCAGTCAATAAAGTTACCTCAACTAAAATTGTGTCTTTATCTTCCGTACATTCAATATCAGGGCTTCCGCCAGAAGCAAAACTCGTAGGCAAGCCTTCATCGTCTGACACAAAATTTGGCTTTACTATGACATTTTGTAGTTTTTTAAGAATAGCCAACGAAGTTAAAAACTCTAATCGTAAAGGTTGTTCAATAACTTTCAAGATGTCATCGCTGGAAGACTTTTTTTGCGCCAAATTAAGAAGTTCATTTTTGATCGATTCCCATGCATAATGATTAACCCATTTTTCCAATTCGGCCTTTGTGGTTTTTACTGGGGCTTTAAATACAGAAAGCATTGCAATTAAATCGTGATCAACTTGCCCGATATATTCAAAAAATTCTTTTTCCGTTTCAAATTCCTTGTATGAGATATAATTCTTCAAAATATAATCCACGGTTGCAGATTCCTTCGTGTTTATATCTATAAAACGACCACCGCCACGCAAGGAAAGCAAGCCGGTTAAACGCATTTTACGAATAAAATCGTCAGGGTAGTCCCCCAATATAGAATTATCGTCTCGTTTAGTTTCGTTCAGCATGCCATAACAAAGACCTAAAATAACTTCATTGCTTGGTTGAAAACTATATTTTTTACGCAAATTTTTAATTACCCGATAAAGTTCATTTGCATTATCGTTTTGCCAGCAAAGTAATAATGGAATTTCTAATCGTGAAATGCCCGCGCCATTATATTCGGGGTCTTCATTTAAAAGTTTTATTGTCTGTATTAGTAAGATCAGCGGTACATTTTTATTCAGAACTCTGCGAAATGGGTTGTGCCTCTGATATTTTGCAAAAGCGTTTGCAAAAACCATTAACTCGTTTTCGGGCTTTTCCTTGTCTAAAAGCATTTTGCCGCTTTCGGAAAATTTTATTTCTTCATTTGGCCAATACCAAGCAAAACCAAGCTCTTTGGCGATTTTAAACCAAGTATCAAATCTTGATGGCCAACCCTTATCAAATCCTGCTTCTTTGTGACTTTGTGGATTGTCAATAAATACCTTTTCAGTTTCCACCTCGCTTAATTCAATCTCACTTTTCCACTTATCCCTTACCGTTTGCGATATTATCATGGGCTGATATAACCCTTTTTGAATTAAGGTTTTGGCCACTTTATCAATAATCTCGTTTGTTAAAGTTTCGCCATCATACTCTCCAAGCACGGTTAAAAAATCCTTTAGTCGTTCGGGATTTCTCATAGTCGTTGTAAATAATAATGGCTTGTATTCAGACTGTCGTTTACTCATATTTTTAGTAGTTAGTAACCAAAACCTCTTTAATATCTTTTTTGCCATTATGATGGTAGTTGATATAATTACTCTGTATTTTATGTACTTCATATTTTTTCATCCACTTTATCAAAAGGTCATTTTTGCTTCCATTGTAATGCGTAACATTTGATAAAGCAAATTTTACGCCCTTTTTGTCTAAATTATCGATTAAGTTCAACAACTCAGATTCAGACTTTTGATCCCAGAATTTATTATATTCGCTAGCGGTTATTAAGTAAGGCGGATCCAAATAAACAAAATCATTTTTTAAATATT
>JBGSIU010000060.1:0-2224 GCA_041742375.1 Patescibacteria group bacterium | reverse complement strand
TCGGGTGGCTTTGTGCGCGGTGATGAACAAGATGGCTCATGTCGTGTTTGCTGTTTGGCAAAGAGGAACTCCCTATCTTGAGAAATGAAAAAATCAGGGTTTTATCCCCAATTTTTTCTTGACATCGATATAGTTAGTTGTGCGATGTTCTCTTTTGTGAAAAAATCCAATTCAATTTTGGCACTTTTTATCGACTTTTTAATATTGTTCAATAATTTCAATACTCTCACCATCAAGAGAAACCTTGGCTTTTACTGTATTTTTTACAGTACCCCCAAAAGCATTTTTTCCCCTGAATGTTGTATTAATAATAAGATAATCTTTCATATCCAGATAAACAGTTTCTACATGGTCATAACTTTTGGGATCATTCATTGAATCTTTGATCAACTTTGTAAGTTTAACATGAGAGCCGTCCCAAGAACTAAACTGTTTTTCAATCATCTCTTTTCTCGCATTTGCTTCTTCCTCAGCAACATAAACAGCTCTTTGATCGGCATTTTCTTGAAGTTTTGCAAGAAAAAGTGTATTTAACCCCTCGTGATTGATAAAAGTTGTTTTTAATTCTCCTTTTTGTAGAAGGTCAAAATCACTATCAGACATATCTGCTAAAGTTTTTTTCAGAAATTCTGATGATTGCAATTTTGTTATTTTCTCCTCTAGCTCAAAAGCAGGATTATCACTTTTAACGGTATTCAATTCTTGAGATTTATTAAGAGCATTTAAAGCATCATTGATTTTATTCTCACCAATAAAAATCTCTGCTTGATTCACGAGATTTAGAGACTCCTGCTTTTTTTGACTGGAATCAACCATGCCGGAAATAACAAAAATTACACAGGCCGTTGTAATGGCGATTTTGACCCATTTATTCCAAGTTGTTTTTGTCCACACTAGATATGGGACAACTATAGGAAACAAAGCGATTGATAAAATGATTCCCCACCATTTTTTATACCAAGGTGTCTGTGTTGTTTTCTCACTCATAATTTTTAAATTAGTTAATAAAAAGTGCCAAAATTATCCTCTTTTGTAAAAAAATAAATTTTGGTACTTTTTTATTCCATGGGCCAAGTTTCAACCGATCCTTCTCGACTAATCTCTTTTTCTTGTTCTTCGGTGATTCCATATTTTAATCTAACTTGAGATTTATACTTATTCATTAATTCAGTATTATAAGCGTCATTTTTTTCGAAACTTTCTAACCATAATTCTGCACTCAAAGAATCATCGATCGGATATTTTTTTTCTGCTTCTGCGGTAGATCTATCTCCAGCAGCAACTAGTTCAATAAAAATTTGACGACGTTGCTGTTCTGTTAGTCCTAATTTATCCTCGGACTTGCCTCGCTGTTGTAAATATTCTTCAAGATTTTCTTTGATTTGAATTGTTGTTTCGTAACTTGTTCTATCGTTGCTTTGGGCAATTTCTGGAGTTACATTTCCTAATTTGCCTTTTGGTGCCCATGTAGCTGTTCCTATATCATATGACCCTGATGATAACTCTTTATCACTATACAAAAATAAGGTTATTTCATCAATATCATTATCTTTCTGTGTTATGTCAGAAATAATTTTTTGAATAGTAGGACGTACTTCATTTTCCTTAATTTCAGGCGAAACAACAATTCTATATAGCATCTTTTTATCCATAGGAAGATTGCTGATTTCTTGAGTTGTATAGTCAGAAAGCGATTTATTGCCTAATGCTTTATGGCTTTGATCCTCGCTTTCTACAATTTCATAAACAACTGGTGATACTGTACTTGTAACTTCATTTTGCTGTTGTGAAGCGCCATTTTTTTGTTGGGTAGAATTATCGTTATCAGCTAATAAGCCAATTACAATTAAAGCCAAAATGATAAACAAAGTTATTGCCCACCATTTTTTGTACCAAGGTTTTGGTGTTGTTTGCTCGCTCATAGTTTTTAAATTAATGGATTAAAAAGTGCCAAAATTATCCTTTTTATAGTTTTTCACAAGAGAGAATTTCGCACAACGTTTCGTCGTATGCGACGTTTCGCCTTTACATCTAGAATACTAGTAATTTAATTGATTTTCAATGATAGAAATGTCGTATACGACGTGTTCGTATAATAAAAGCATACCAGAAAATGGTATACTTTTAAAGAGAGAGCTTCGCATGCCGTGTTGGGAATAAGTCCCGCCGCATAACGTGAAGCCTCCTTTAAAAGACCTGAAATAAGCGGATAAGTTAGTTGGGA
>JBGSIU010000059.1:0-35904 GCA_041742375.1 Patescibacteria group bacterium | reverse complement strand
TACTTTCATAACAATTGTAATTATTGACTTACGCCATTTTTATTGCAACAAGAAAACTCTCAAAAATGATGAAAAATATGGCATCATTTTTGGTTTAGTCGCAACAAAATTTCAGGCTCATTTTTAATTAGGCAAGACTTAATCTTGACAAAAAGTTGCACTTTATAGTATAATTGCGCCTATATACATATAATAAGTGTATACAAAATTTATGAAAGAACAAGGATTATCATTGCGATCAAAAGGAGTTTTGCCTGGAATTTTCGCGCTTGTGGTTTGTGCAGGAATGTTAGCTTCCGCCATGCCGGCTTATGCGGAGGGTTCAACCCCGACTCCACCAGTTCCCGAAGTAGGATCAAGCTGTGTAATTAACGACACTAACCAAGTGGGAAAAATAGCAGTTATTGAGCCAGGAAATCAGTTAGGTCTTCTTTTAAAAAAGATAAATCCAAGTGTTCCGCAAGATCAACTTTCTTCGGGACTAGCAGGAATAAGGCAAATAACAAATGATGGGTCACAAAAACAATTGACACCTGAGCAAATGCGGTCAATTCAAAAAGGTCAAGTTTTTTGCATACCATGTCGCACTGAGTGGGGATGTGTTCCAGTTCCTGTTGTTGCCGTCCATTCCCTTACACCCACTCCTCAAATCGCAGCTGAAAATAGTGGCAGTCAACAAACTGGAATCAACTTGAATCAAATTCTAGAAGGTTTGAAAAATAATCCAGAGAAAAAAGTTTTAGCTGGAGCCTTAGGCTTGTTAGTTACATCTGGTTCTCTTCTGGCTATTATTGTGGGATTATGCTGGCCAAAATCACAAAAAAATGAACAAAAGGTGGCCACACCTTCACAAGCTCCTGTTGTTAGTAGGGCAGGTGAAAATAGACAGAGCCTCTACTCTTTGTTGTCGCAATCAAGAGAAGAAAAGCGCCGAGAGGGTACTCTTCATCATGGTGCCAGTGGAAACGGAAACGGAAATGGAAATGGTGGGAAATAACATTTCCCCTTCTTGGCGCAAAAAATCAAAGTAGCCGGAGTGGCACGTGAACAAGGAACCTTTTTTTCCCGCCAAAATGGCAACCAGCAAAATTAGCCTATAATCTTGACACTTGTGATATTTTTTGATTTGGAGTCTCACTACTTGGCCGTCAAGATGTTGACAAATAAAAAACACCTCTGTTATAGTTAGAAATGACAATATGTTCAACCATGAGCAAGCTAAAGGATTGGCGAATTATTGTTTTGACCTTTCCAAAAGTTATATACTCGCCGCGTCAGGATCGCTATTTATACTTTCAAGCAATTTGAGGCTTTCCGTTTTTCTTTTTGCCGGAGCTGTTTCAGGCGCTTTGCTTTATTTAGGTTTAAATTTGTTGAAGAATTTTGAATGAAATTTAATTTTGAAGATTTACAATCAGGTATTTTGTGGGCGTTTTTCTTTTTTTCAATTTATGTTTTTGCCCTAACAATTTTTGTGTCGTATGTTATAATGAAAAAAAAGAAAAGGAAAGGAAAACAGAAAATATGAATCTAAATTTTTCTAATCAAACTTTACTGATATTAATGAACTTTTTTGCTATCGCAAGCTGGGTTGTGATATTATTGACGCAAAGAATTGGGTCGAAAAAGTGAGGGATTGACAAATGGGGAGTAATCATTAATAATAAGACATAAGCTATTGATAAATCCTGTATTTATCCTCTGTATGATACCTATTATCCTTAAATAAATTTCTAAATCCTAATTTCTAATTTCTAAATAATTTCTAAACCTCAAATGTTTTAAAGTTTGAAATTTTAGGCGTTTCTTTAGAAATTAAAAATTAGAAATTAGAAAATTTCTCCAACCATGTTTTCCAAAAATCCAGCTTCCAAAGTTGATGAGTTTGTGGGCGCAGTGGCGCCGCAAGCACCGGTTGAAAAAACAGCGCCGCCTGATTTAACCCCCTTTATCGGGGAAAGAACTTCCGGGTTTAGGCCGCCGATCCGGCGCGCCACCATGGAAGATGTTAACGTGCCGACTTCTTATCTTGAAGGAGTGCTTGACCTTTTAAACGAAGGAAACGGCATTTTGCGCCCCGCTTTTCGGCCGTCATCTGAAGACATTTATATTTCCCAAACTCAAATTCGCAAATTTAATCTCCGGGAAGGCGATTTGGTCGGCGGGCAGGTCAGGGAACCCAAGCCAAATGAAAGATACCATGGGCTTTTAAAAGTCGAAAAAGTTAACGGTTCTCCAGTGGAGAATATTGGCATCCGGGCGGACTTTGACAAATTGACAGCCATTTACCCAAAGGCAAAGATCGTTTTGGAGACGGGCAAAGAACCTCTTGCAAACCGCGTGATTGATCTTATTGCTCCAATCGGTTTTGGCCAAAGAGGTTTGATTGTTTCGCCTCCAAAGGCGGGGAAAACCACAATTTTAAAGCAAATTGCCGCCGGCATCACCAAAAATTTTCCCGATGTTCACTTGATGGCAATTTTAATCGGTGAGAGGCCGGAAGAAGTGACGGATTTGTCCCGCAACATTCACGGCGAAACTGTCGCCTCAAATTTTGATGAACCGGCGCAAAACCAAACACGAATTGCGGAAATTGCTCTGGAGCGGGCAAAGCGTTTGGTTGAAAATAAGGTTGACGTTGTGATTCTTTTGGATTCGGTGACGCGTCTGGCCAGGGCGTACAACTTATGTGTTCCTTCGAGCGGCAGAGCGCTCTCAGGAGGATTCGATCCGGCGGCTCTTTTCCCAACCAAAAAATTCTTTGGGGCGGCGCGTTGCGCCGAAGAGGGAGGCAGTCTCACCATTATCGGTACGGCTCTGGTTGAAACGGGTTCTCGCCTTGACGACCTTGTTTATGAAGAATTTAAAGGCACGGGAAACATGGAGCTTCACTTGTCCCGCCGCCTGGCTGAGCGCCGCGTTTTTCCGGCGATTGATGTGGCAAAAAGCGGCACGCGGGCCGAAGAGCTTCTTTTTAACGCCGAAGATTTGAAAAAAATCGTCACCATGCACCGTATGTTTGACCTTCTGGATGCCCAAGAGCGGACAGATGTGTTTTTGGAAAGGTTGGGGAAAACAGACTCAAACCGCGAATTCCTCGAAACGTTGGGGAAGGGATAGGTTTTCCTCTTGACAAACCCCTTTTTCTGCAGTACACTACTCATAGTGCACAAAAAACGGTATTTTTATGCATTTGAATATGCTCAAATCCGTACTTTTGCTTCAAAAAACAGAAAAAGAAAAAATCTTGAGTAAAAAACTGATTAAGCGTGATAGCGCGAGCAATGCTTCGCAATTCTTCAAAAGCCCTTTAATTAAAGTGATAAGCGGACCGCGCCGCGCGGGAAAATCCACCTTTGCTCTTCAATCGACGCCCGATGCCGCTTATGCGAATTTTGATGACGAAAATTTAGTGAAGGCAAAAAATTACGAAGAAATTATTGCCGCAATAAATGAAATATATCCCAACGCAAAAACGTGTTTATTTGACGAAATTCAAAATTTAGATAATTGGGAACTTTTTTGCAATAAACTATCTCGCCGCGGTTATGACTTAATCCTTACCGGGTCAAATGCCAAGTTATTATCCGGCGAACTTGCCACCTCTTTAACCGGCCGTTTTGTTGAAAAGAAAATTTACCAACTAAATTTTAACGAATTTTTAAGAATAAAAAATTATGATTTAACTCAAGAAAAAATGCCAAGCATTGCGACTCAGGGATTCTTAACAGAAGGTGGTTTCCCTGAAATCCAAAGGGCAGATGTTGACAAAAATGCCTATCTTTCAACGCTTGCCGATGCAGTGATTTATAACGACGTGGTTAAGCGGCACCGAGTGCGTTTTCCCGGCGCAATTTCATCGCTTTTTAATTTTCTTCTTTCCAATTTTTCAAGCCTCCTTAGTTTTACACAATGCGCCAAAATGTTAGAGTTTGACAGCGTACACACAGCGCAGAAATATTTTCAATATTTAGAAGAAGCTTATTTAATTTTTAACTTGAACAAGTTTTCCTACAAAATGAAAGAACAAATTAAATCTCCGAAAAAAGTTTATGTTATTGACAATGGCTACATTTCCGCAAAATCGTCCCAATTTTTTGATAATTCTGGCCGATTGCTGGAGAATGCGGTGGCAACTGAACTTCTACGATTGGGATATTCTCCAAGCAAAAATTATTTTTATTATAAAACAAAAAATAATTTGGAAGTTGACTTTGTATTAAAAAATAATTTGAAAATTGACGAGCTTTTGCAGGTGACATGGGAATTAAATTTAAAAAATGAAAAAAGGGAAATCAAAGCTTTGCTTGAGGCAAGCGAGGAGACAAACTGTTCAAAATTGACAGTTGTCACAGCATTTACAGAAAAAGAAATGTCAGTGGGCCATCGGCAAATTCAAGTTGTGCCATTTTGGAAATGGGCAAGTGGGGCACGGAGAATTTGGCAATCCAATACTATACTGGAAAATGCAAAAGTATAACTCCGTTTAAACTGATTTTGTCCTTCGACTAATGCTCAGGACAAAATACAGTAAGACGGGTATATCTGCTAAAAGTAATTTAATTTATGGAAGCAGGAGAACAAGTTCAAACTACAGCTCGTAACCAGCCAATGTTGGAAATGCCACAATTTAGGTCTGATTTGACTTTTAATGATTCACAAATTGCATCGCTTCGAGATGAAATGGGAAACGCATTTTGCGAAGTATTGACCGATTTAGCAAAAGAGATATCTCTTCAAGAGGAAACTGGTGATCCTCAAGAAATTGGTTGGCAAAGAGGTGCTAATTTTTTAGTAGATTTTGTTAAAAGAAGATCACCGGAGGCAATTATTAGAAAATATGAAACCTTTGATAAATATGGTGAAAAAAGAGACATGGTAGTTATTGCTCATTATCTTCAGAAAGAAGATAAAAGTGAGTCAATTATTATTTGCTATGTGGTTGATCCGGCAGTACGAGAAGGGGATATTTACGCTGTTGACGAGGTGTTAATTATTAATAACGAGGGTCGGATTAAAAAAGTTTCGACGTTAGCTCCTGAAAAATTAATTACGGTTAGGTTCAATGATGAAGTTGACGAAAAAATCGGCGTTGATTCTAAAAACGGCGTATTGGGAATAATTTGGTTAGGTGATGAAAATAAAGCAGTTTCTTTTCTTCATGAAGCCGAAGGTCATGAGCGGCGAGACAAAAACCTTGAAACTCTTCAAGAAGAAAAGAGCTCGGAGACTGCAAGAAGAGAATTAAAGTTATGCAATTTTCGCCAAATGTCAAAAGGAAAACTCGATGAACTATTGCGACAGCATTCAGAATGGCGAAATTATTTAGACGCGATTGTGACAAGTGAAACCGGAGCATGGAATGAGGCGGAAAAAGCAAGAAAACAATGGGATAATGAAGGGTTTCCGATTTGCAGTGAAGCAGTTTTTAAGAGAGAAAGAGATGGAGCTTTGCAAACCTATCAAGACACATATCAGCCACTTTTTGATCGTTTTCAAGGCACCGCAAGATTTATTTAATCATTGAAAATTAAAAGAAAAGCTGTATGATTATGATTTATAAAAGTTATTAGTTCAGAGTTCATAGAAAAAGTGAATTATAGCGCATTTTGAGGGGAAAATTAAGAGGGCAGGGCGCCTGTGGACTCGAGGGGAACCATTACAAATTTAAAATTTAAAAATCAAAATCAAAAATTGCCCTTGAATGGGTGGACTCGAGGGGAATCGAACCCCTTTCTACGCTATGCCATAGCGTCATTCTACCGGTGAACTACGAGCCCGAGACCAAAATTTGAAATTTTTAATTTGAAATTTGAAAACAGATAGCTCAGGGTTTTAACCCTCTTTAGTATACTCTTTGCACTCGAAATTGCATCATTCGACTTCGCTCATGATTGCACTGAGCAATTGTCGAAGTGCAAAAGTATAACTCCGTTTAGACTGAATTTATCCTTCGATAAACTCAGGACAAATTACAGTAAAACGGGTATAAATATATTATACCTTATTTTTTTGATATAATAAAAATTATGGCTAGTATTTGGGATTATGATGTGGCAAAGATTAAAAAAAGTAAACAGGGCAAAAACCTCATTCTTGAGCGCATGATTAACTTCGGCCTTAAAAAAGGCGAAAAAATTCCCCTTAAAAAAGTCAAGGCAAATTGGAGTAAATTAAATCTTTTAAAACCGCAAAAGAGATTATTAAAGCTATTAATTAAAGGATAAAATATGGAAAAAGTAAATATCTTAACGCCTCGGCAAAAATTGATTTTACAAGAGATTGCAAAGAATGATTATTTATCTAAAAATTTTTGCTTTTCCGGCGGAACCGCTTTATCAGAATATTATCTACAGCATCGGCTTTCAGACGATTTAGATTTTTTTACTCAAAGCAAAATTAATTCTCAGGCGATTCTAACAATTCTTGGCAAATGGGGAGAAAAGCATCGTTTTACTCTTAAAAATAGAAGCGTGGATGAGGTGACTTTTATTTTCTTCTTAAAATTTATAGATGGAAAGGAATTGAAGATTGATTTTGCCGAGCAAGCATGCAAAAAACTTGAAAAAGAAGAAGTGCGAGACGGCATTTTAGTTGACAGTTTGCTTGATATTGCAACTAATAAAATGTTAACCGTGACTCAAAGAACTGAAGTGAAAGATTTTGTTGATCTGTTTTTTCTTTTGCCTCAATATGATTTCTGGACGCTTCGGGAAAAAGTGGAGAAAAAATATCGGATTGATAATGATCAATGGCTTTATGCGGCTGATTTTATGAAAGTGCAAACATTTAAATATTTGCCAAAAATGATTAAAAAACTGTCGCTTGTTGAATTAAAGAAATATTTTGTTGACTTGGCAACGAAGCTTGGAAGAGAGGTTGTGACAAGTTGACAAATGTGGTATGCTATAAATCAACCTTATGAAAAATAAGATTATTTTTGTTCTCGCAATTTTAATTTTTGCTTCTTATTCCTCTTCAGCAACGTATGCTATTTTGGGAAATCCGACCAGTGGTCCTGTCCGCCAGGGAATCCGCCAAAATATTGATGAGTTCCGCGCCAGTATTGCCGCGGAAATTAAAACAAAAAGAGAAGAGTTTAAATTGCGCTTAAGGGAATTAAAAGACGCTAAAAAACAGAAAATTTTAACGCGAATTGATGAAAAAATTGCGCAAATTAACAAAAATCAAACATCGGCGATGTTAAAAAGGCTGGAGAGAATGGCCGCGATTCTTGACCGGATTGAAGATCCGGCCGGTAGTGCGGCGCGAACTGCTATTCTCGAGGCGAGGGCGGCTGTTGAAGCGCAAAGCGCGAAGGATTACACGATCACAATCACATCTGAGGCGGCATTAAAAATTAATGCCGGGCAAACAGTGAGCCAGCTGCAGGCCGATTTAAAAGCCGTGCGCGAAAAAGTCGAAGCGGCAAAGCAAAAGGTTGTGAAAGCCGTGCAGGTTTGGCAGAGCCTTAAATTGACAGAAACGGCAAGCCCGAGTGCCATAATTCAAAATTAAAAAGTAAAAAGTAAGAATCTGGATCCCGGATCAATAATTTATTTTAAGAATATGAAGAATTCTTTTGCATTAATCATTGGTTTAGTTTTGGTGCTTCTTGCCATCTTGGGGGTTGGGGTTTATTATTATTTAAATAATCAAAATAAAATTGCGCCGGAAGTGAGCGTGGTGCGCCCCACAGCTCCGGCCGCGCCTTCGGCCACCCCCACTTTAACTCTCTTGGAGGAAATTAAATTTTTAGACGAAGAAACTCCAGAAACAGACTTACAGGATCTTCAGAAAGACCTCTTAGGGCTATAGTTATTAAACTTAAGGGTGCTATAATTTAGAGGATATGAAGCTAACTTTTGAAGATCAGCGGAAATTTGCGGAGGTTTTGGTTTGGTATGCAGGCAAAAAACTTGGGATGGTGGGAGGCGTGATTGAAAAAGGAAAAAACCTCGTGGTGGACATGCTTCTTTATAAACGAGGTAAATTCGCCCGGGTTTTTCTTCATGGAGGCATGATTTTTATTGTCGCCGGAGTTTTAGTGGCCGCGCCAATTTTAGCCTCAAATTTCCCAATTTTGGTGCCGCAATCAGCAAGAGTCGGGATCACGACTGCTTCATCGGCGGTTTTGCGGACAGAAATGGCAGAAACAACAACGGAGATTTCGGCCAAGCCGCGGGACAAGGTGGAAGAATATCCGATCAAGGAAGGCGACACGCTTTCCTCAGTGGCTTCAAATTACGGCGTTTCAATGGATGCAATTAAGTGGTTGAATCCGGATATTGCCGATTTTGAGACTTTGGCATTGGGGCAGATTTTGAAAATTCCGCCGGTTTCCGGCATGGTTCACAAGGTGGAAGAAGGGGACACGGTTTATTCGCTAGCCAAAACATATCGTTCAAATGCCCAGAAAATCGTTGACTTTCCGTTTAACCAATTTGCCAATGATGAGACGTTTGATTTGGTGATTGGCGAGGATTTAATGGTCCCTGATGGTATTAAACCTGAGCCAGTGTATCAGCCGCCTCCTGTGGAGTATTTTGCGCAGATGGGAACACCGGCCGGCGGAGGGACAGGGCAATTCCAGTGGCCGACAACCGGATACTTATCCCAGTATTTTTCCTGGTACCATTCGGGGCTTGATATCGCCGATCCATCCGCGCCGCCTATCCTGGCAGTTGAGAGCGGGCGGGTGGTTTTGGTAGAATATCTGCAATGGGGCTATGGCTACCACGTGATTATTGATCATGGAAACGGCTACCAGACGCTTTACGGCCATATGCAGGAAATTTATGTTTCGACTGAACCGGGAAAAGACATGGTGGCGCGGGGACAGGCGATTGGAAGAATGGGGTCGACCGGAAGGTCAACGGGTACCCACCTTCATTTTGAGGTAAGATTGAATGGAGGATTTCAGGATCCGCTGGGATACCTTAAATAAATTCGAATGACGAAATTCGAAATTCGAAATGCTTCGATAAACTTAGCATCCTGAGCGAAGTCGAAGGACAAATTAAAATGACAAAAGCACAAAATTCGAAACAGTATGATCTAGAAGAAAGAACTTATATCTTTGCGCAAAATATAAGGTTTTATGTAAAAAAATTACCAAGAACAATTGCTAATTTTGAAGACATACCTCAACTTATACGTTGCTCTGGTTCGGTGGCGGCAAATTATATTGAAGCAAATGATGCCTTAAGCAGAAAAGACTTTTTTATGCGAGTAAAAATTTGTCGTAAAGAGGCAAAAGAAAGTAGATTATGGTTAAAATTGATTTATATGCCAAACAACGAGGAATTAGAAAATGAAAAAAATGAATTAATTCAAGAAGCTACAGAACTCATGAACATTTTTGGTGCAATACTTAGAAGTAATAAATAATTTTATCATTTGAATTTAGAATTTATTTCGAGTTTCGTCATTCGAATTTCGAATTTTTAAAAGAAGGGCATATAGGTAAGTGGTATACCGGGTCGTTCGCAACGACCAGTCGCCAGTTCGATTCTGGCTATGTCCACAAAAAGAATTTTATTTAAACTGGTAGTGTTTTGGTTTTTGTGATCTGCCTTGCCAGGATTCTTCGAGGGAGTTAAATACGCTTTCTTTAATTTTCACCAAACACCCTTCATCCGCTCCAAGCCTTTTTAAAGAAGCAAGATGAGAAACATCAAGTTCTTTTAAATTGTTATCAAGGCAGGTTATTTGGCTGAGTTTTGGAGAGTTGCCGATGACAAGGGTGGTAAGGGCATTATCTGCGCAGTTAAGAGTTTCAAGGAATGTTTGAACTGATAAATCAAGGCTTGTTAATTTATTTTTATTGCAGAGCAAGGTTTCCAGTCGAGGATTTTGGGAAAGATTAAGTTCGCTAATTTGATTATAACTGCAGAAAAGAGATTTTAGAGAGGGAAAGCCGCTGGTGGGAAGCGCGGTAAGCTTATTTTCATCAACATTTAAGCTCCCCAGAGAGGGAGAAGGGGGTAAAACAAGTTCGGAAATTTCATTTTCCGAAGAGGAGAGACGGGTCAATCTGGAAGTCACAAAAATTAATTTTTTCAACTTGTTTTTGGAAAAATCAACTTCTTCAAGGAAAGAATTTTTTTCTAAATTGATTTCCGAGAGTTCATTATTATAAGCATAAAGGCTTTTGAGCTGTTGGCAAGAGGAGACATCAAGAGACGCCAAAGCGTTTTCTGACGCGTAAAGCGTCTCAAGCCGCGCGTTTTGGCTTAAGACAAGGCGTGCAATTTTATTATTATTAATCATGAGCGATTTTATGTTGGGGCAAGGCGTCACATCAAGCGCCGCAATTTCATTGCGGTCAACAAAAAGCTGTTCCAGGCGGGAAAGGCCGTTTAAGTCAAGTTCAGTTAAAGCATTGCCTCCGGCTGTGAGGCGAATAAGATCCATGTTTCCCCCAAGCGTTAATTTTTTTAATTTATTTTGTGAGGCGTCAAGATCTTCCAATTTTAAATTCGCAGACACATTAAGGCTTTCCAGCAGGTTTTGATAAAGAGCAAGAGTGGTTAAGTTTGGGGTGTTATCAAAAACAAGGCTTTTTATTTTATTTTGTCCCAAACTTAAATATTCAAGTGAGGTGCAGTTTGTGACATTAACTTCCTCCAGAGCGTTAGTGGTTGCCGACACTGATTTAAGCTGGCTTTTTCCTGAAAGATCAAGTTTTTTTAATATATTGTTGGAAAGAGCAACATAAGTTAGAAATGGACAGCTTGAAAAGTTAATTTCTTCAAATTTATTGTTGTCAAGATAAATGTCGGTCAGTTTGCCGCAAGTCGAAAGGTCAATTTCAGTGAGTTTATTTTGAGCGGCCGAAAGCATGGTCAAAAAGCTATTTTTAAGCGTTAATTTCTCGAGTGTATTTTGGGAGCAGCTCAAGCGTTCCAGATTCTGATTTTGGGAGGCGTCAAGCTCTTCCAAGAGGTTCTGCCCGCAGGACAAATCTTTTAAAGAAGTTAAGGCGGCAAGGTTAAGGCGCGCAATTTTGTTTTTATCAAGGTTTAAAGTTTCAAGAAGCGGAGTTTCCTCAAGCGCGATTTCTTTTATCTCATTTTCATAACACGTTAAAGCTTTTAAAAGCGGCGTGTAAATTTTCAGCGTTTCCAGGCGGTTGTTGCCCAAAGACAACGATTCAAGCTGAGGTTGGTTCAGCTCTAAATGCTGAATTTTGTTTTGATCAGCGACAAGATATTTTAATTGAAGACAATTTGAAAGGGAAAGTTCCTTGATTTCATTGCCGCCGCAATAGAGGCTAGTTAAATTTTTTAAAGCGGAAGTGTCAAGAACTTCCAGTTTATTTTGTGAGCAGGATAATCTTTCAAGAAGAGAGGACGCGGCCAGATTAAGTTCTTTAATTTGATTGTTGTCGCAGTTTAAATCCTTGAGGTTGGGTTTATTCGTCACATCCAGCAAGCTTATCTCGTTTGACCCACACTGAAGAGAGGCCAGTTTTTTTAAACCCGTGACATTAAGCACACTAAGCTTATTTGAATAGCAATAAATATCTTCAAGTTCGCCCGCGTTTTCCAGATTAAGGTTTTCGAGTTGGTTGTTGCCGCAGTAAAGGTGAACAATTTTCGGATTTTTGCTTAGATCCAAGTTTTTAATTTGATTTTGGTCGCAGTAAAGAGTGGTAAGACTTTCCATCTTTAAAGTGTCGACGGCTTCAATTTGGTTATTGCTGCAGTTTAGGGTTTCAAAAAGTGGGAAAGACTCCACGCTTTCAAATGGTAATGAGGAGAGTTTGTTATTTGCGGCGTTAAAAGATTTAATTTTTGTAAGGCTTGCTATTTTTAACGACTCGATTTGATTATAGGAAAAATTAATTTCCTCAAGAAGGGAAGAGGCAGTTAAATCAAGATCAGTCAGCGCGTTGTGGTAAAGGTCAATTTTCTTTAATTTGGGAGATCTAACAACCGCTTGCGAAAGTTCGTTATACCCTAATTTTATAGTTTCAAGCTCAGGGTTTGCCTCGCTTTTAAATTCAGCGAGCTTATTTTCATATAAATCAAGCTCCTTTAAGCGGGGAAAAGAAGAAGGGTCAAACTTTACAATTTTATTGCGGGAAGCTATAAAGTATTCCAGCTTGGGGTTTTGAGCTTTAATTTCAGTAATTTCATTTGTGGAACAATTAACAGTAAGAAGCTCGGGATTTAATGAAATGTCAAGGTTTGCAAGTTTATTTTCATCAACTGTTAAAGAGGTAAGCGCGGCGCAGGCGGCAAGATCGAGTTTTTGCAGTTTGTTTTGAGAACAGTTAAGCTCAGCAAGAAGGGGAGATTTTAAAGTTAATTCTTCCAAAGAATTGTTCAAGCAAAGCAATTTTTTTAAATTGAGATTATTTTCACAGCTTAATTTTTTAAGCTCATTATTAGCGCAGTTAAGGCTTTCCAGTTTGAGATTTTGGGAAACGTCAAGCTCGGCTAATTTCAATAAACCGCAGGAAAATTCAATAAGTTCCGGAAGCCGGGACAAATCAATTTGAAAAATTTTGGTGGAGGTAATGGCTAGTTTTTTTAAATGAGGATTATTGAGATTAAGTTTGGTAAGACCACTGGCAAAATAAACATCAACTTCTTCCAAGGCGGGGTTTTGGGAAACATCAAGTTCACTGATTTTAGAGTTTCCAGCGCGCAAGATTTTTAGCTTTAGGTTTTGAGAAACGTTAAGCGCGGAAACAGGATTATTAAAACAAATAAGAGTTTCCAGATTGGTGTTTTTTGAGGTGTCAATGGAGCTAAGTTTATTAGTGTGGCATTCCAGCGTTTTTAAAAGAGGGGATGCATCAAGGTGAAGTTCGATAAGCTCAGAAAGCGCACATTTTAGCTCTAAAAGCGCGGGTTTTGCTCCAAGTTCGAGTTTGCCTAGGAGATTGTTATTAATGTGAAGGTGGGTGAGCTTTTCGTTTTTGGTTAAATTTAAGCCTTCACCGGTTAGTTTATTGAACGAGGCGGCAAGCTGGGTAAGGGCCGGACAAGTGGAGGCGTCAAGACGGGTCAAACGATTTCTGAAACAGGAGAGGATTTTTAAATTTGTGAGGTCGGAAACGTTAATTTCATCAAGCAAGTTTTTATTGCAAAAAATTGAGACTAATTTTTTATTTTCAGATGCATCAAGCGAAGTGATGTTATTTTCGGAGCACGAGAGTTTTTTCAAGTTGGGAATGTTTTTAAGTTCAAGTTTTTCAAGCTGGTTTGATCTACACCAGAGTTCTTCCAGTTTGTCGCTTAAAGGAAGCGCTAATTTTGTGATGCTATTTACATAGCATTTTAAAATGCGAAGAGATGAGAGTTCGGAAACGTCAAGTTCGGTAAGGTTTTGTTCCCCGACGACAAGATAAATGACCTCATTTTGGGCATTGGTATAAATCCCGTTTTTGGAGTCGTCGGAATTAAAATCGGCTTCATTTTTAAGCCAATCTTCTTTTTTGAGGCCGCGCGCGGTGCAAAAATTGGTGATCCAGTTTTCCATAATCGGTGTACAATATATTCTATCACGTGTTTTTAGAGAAAAACACGCCCTTTTAGGGTCTGGATTTTAACGGGAAAAGGGGATACAATGGGAAGATGAATGACCAATTTTTAAGCACCAATTTACAATGAAAATTGAAAATTGAGAATTGGTAATTTCGGAACATGGCTTTTTATGGATATTGCGGTCCGGCCGCGATACTTTTTGTACTGAAAACTACGGTTTCCCGGTTGAGGAAAAATGTCGTTGGGCTTAGAAATCAGGAGGCGAAGAATAAAAAACTGCACGAGCTGGTTAAGCGCAATAAGCTTTACAAGCTTGTTCTTAATTTGCCGACAATTAACAAATTGGCTGATGAACTAAGCACTTCCACCAAACTTGGCACGCATCACGAAGATATGGTAAAATACCTTAAAAGAGTGGGATTTAAAGTTCGAGTGAGGGAAGAGGCAGAATGGAAACACATTAAAAACGCGCTTGACGAAGATAGACAAGTTTTAATTGATTGGTGGACAGACTTTGGGGATCCGGGACAAGATTTGGGGCATTATTCAGTGGCTTTGAGATGCGGGAAACGGTTTTTAACAATTTATGATCCGGATATTAACAAAAAGCGTCGGATCGGCAAAGACAGATTTATGCAGAGATGGCATGATGTGGCCGCAGACGGAAGACAGCTTAACCAATGGATGGCAGAAATAAAATTTTGAAAAAATTTTATTTCTGCAAATTCGAAGCACGAAACTCGAAATTCGAAATAAATTCAAACGACAGAAATTCCAAATTCGAAATGTTTTTAACATTTGAAAATTTTAATTTTGAACATTGTTTCGGATTTCGTCATTCGAATTTCGGATTTTATTTTAGACGTTTCCTAATAGAGTTTATATTTTTTTTCGTCAAAAGTTAAAAAGTTAAAAGGTAAAAAAATTCCGTGTATAGAAAACCTTCCTCTCGTAAATCGAGTTAGGACCAAAGTTTTCGATTTACGAGTTTCTTCTTTTTAAATTTTAATTTTTGATATCCAATTTTTATGTCAGATTTATCTGACCAAACCCTTAAGTGCCGTGATTGCGGCGCAGATTTTGTTTGGACCGCGTCCGAACAAGAATTCTATCAACAGAAAGGGTTCGCAAATCCGCCTTCTCGCTGTGTGGCTTGCCGCAAAGCGAAGAAAGCGTCGTTTAATTCCGGCCGCGGCGGCTATAGCTCAGGACCTCGTCAAATGTTTGACGCGACCTGTGCTCAATGCGGAAAAGCAACGCAAGTTCCTTTTCAGCCAACCGGAACTCGTCCAGTTCTTTGCCGTGAATGTTTCATGGCTTCAAAAGGAAGATAAACGAGAATTTGAAATTTGAAATTTGAAATTTGAAAAAAAAGTAGAATAATAATTTCAAGAAACAAAAAGGAGGCTTCCAGATTTCTGGGAGCCTTTTTTTTGGGGGTTGACAAGGGAGAGTATTTTATCTTAAAGTAATAGCATGAACACTTTTAATAAAGTGACTTTTTGTTTTTTCGGGATTGTAAGTTTTTTAATTCCTCTTTTATTTTTTCTTTTTGGAAGCAATTTTTTTTCCGCTACGAAAATTTTCATTCTTCTTCTTGTCACTATTGGCGTTTTTGGTTTGTGGGCGGCGAAAAATTTTTTAATGCGCGGCTTAATTGTTTCCCGTTTTAATTTTGAACTGCCTTTATCAGGTTTTTTTATTGTGGTTTTGGCTGGTATTCTGCTTTTGCCCTCACCGGGCGCATATACTGACGCGATTTTGGGCAAGGGAGGAATAATTCTTCTTTCGCTGATTTTCTTTGTCGGCGCCTATCACGCGGCGCGGGCGGAAGATGTTCTCGCCGCGACCAGAGGCTTAGCTGGGACGGTATGGGTTTTAGGCATCTTAAGCATCTTAAGCTACTTAAATTTGGTTAACCGAGTGGCGCCGACATGGATTTTTTCCGGATCGGAATTTGTGCGCGGAGAAAATGCCTGTTATTTGGCGGCATTTTTTTCTGTCGCGGTAATTCTTTTTGGGGCGCAGATCGCGATGAGAAAAAAAGGAAAGGTGATTGCAGCGCTGGGGGTGGCTGGCGCCGGCGCGGGATTGATTTTTTTAGCCATAAGTTTAATGATGCCGGGGAATCAACCGGTTTTCATGCCTTTTTCCGCCGGTTGGGCAATCGTGATTGAGATTTTTAAAAATTTCCGCCGGCTTATTCTCGGCACAAGTTTTAATCAGTTTGGCATTTATAGCTCATTTTTCCGGCCGCAAGAGCTTAACGTTGATAAATATATTTTTACCAATTTTTCGGAAATTTCCAATGGAATTTTAGAAATTTTGGGCGCAACCGGCATTGCCGGATTTTTCTTGTTTTGCGTGATGCTTATTAAGCTTGGAAAAAGCGTGTTAAGTTCGCCGCCTTCGCAAGCGCGTGTTTTTGCGCTGCCTCTTGCTGCGGTTGTTTTAACTTTTTTCTTTCTGCCGCTCTCGCCGGCGTTAATTTTTATGTTTTTCTTTTTGCTGTTTCTCACGGCGGTTGAACTGCGCGAGGAAAAAGCAAAAGGATATGGAAGCCAAAAATTAAGGTTAATTCCGGCCACGGATGGATTTTTATCATTTCAGACGATGCAATCTGAATCAGCCAGTTCCCAGCTTGCGCCTTTAATTTTTTGCGTGGTGGCGGGGTTGACATTTCTTGTTTTTCTCTGGAGCGCTCTTTATTCTTTAATAGGCGAGGTGCATTATTTTCAAATGGCACGCGCATACGCGGCTAATCAAGGAAACCGCGCCTATGAAGAGGCGAATTTGGCAGTTGGTGCCTCCAAAAACCGCGATGGATTTTATGTGGCTTTATCGCAAATTAATTTTCAGCTGGCATTAACCTTAAATTCCCAGAAAAAATTAACTGATAAAAACCGCCAAGATATTGCCATTTTAATTAATCAGGCAGTGGCGGTTGCCACCCGCGCCACCGAGCTCAATCCAGACCGCGCCGCAAATTTTGAGAATTTAGGCAATTTATACCAGCAAATTATGGGAGCTGAGGCAAGCGCCAAAAATTTGGGAGCGGCGGCATTCATCCGCGCCGTGAATTTAGACCCGCGAAATCCGGCGCTGCGCATCCGTTTCGCCCAATTTTTAATTGCGGCAAAAGAGTATAACAACGCTTTAGCTCAACTTAACCAGGCTTTGGTTTTAAAAAGCGACTATGCCAATGCTTATTACAACGCAGGTCTTGCGTACCGCGGTTTAAACCAAAAGGACAATGCGGAAAATGCGTATAATCTGGCGCTGAAATTTGTGAAAAAAGGGTCAGGCGACGAGATGGCAATAAAACAAGAGATTGAAAACTTGGCAAAAATAGATGGGGAAATGCAAGAGGAATCAACGGAAAGCGCAAAGCTGGATAAGGAGTCAAAAATTTCCGAGCCAAAAGAACAGCCGAAACTTGATAACATGAAAAAGGAATTATTAGACATTGCACCCACCCCGGGAGTGCAGGGAGAAGCGACGGGAGCGGGAAAGGTGAACTAAAGCTCTTTTTTTAGCTTTTTGCAGTCTTCGTCTGCCGGTCCTGCGGCGCAAACCAAATTTTTGGCCTGAGTGAGGGCGGTTTTAGCGTTTGAGAGATGAGTTTTTTTCAGCTCCTCATTGCCGGAAATCTCGGCATTGCCTGCCATTTGCGTTAGAGTTTGGGAAAGCGCGTACCAAGCCGGAGCGTAGTTAGGTTTGAGGTTAACCGCGCTTTGCAGAGACTGCGCGCTGTTCCAAAAATCACCTTGAGAATATTGAAAACGGCCTAAATCCAAAAAAAGCCGGGGATTGGCAGGATCGGCTTTGAGGGCGGCGGCAAAGGCCTGCGCCTGAAGTTTTTCCCCGCCTTGGATTAAGTGGCTTAGGTGGCTTAAGATGTTTAAGTAATTTTGGTGGAGCTCGGGACCGCCGGGGTTAAGGGAGATGGCTTTTTGGGACGCGGTGAGGGATGATGCGACGAGTTGTTTAATTTTGGTTTTATCACCAACAGAGGCCAGTTTTTCCGCTTCGGCAAAATTTTTTTCCGACTCACTGACGTAGGCGGCGGGGTTAATTCGGGGAGACCACCAGAAGAAAAGGGTGAGAAGGGAAATGAGGGAAATTAGCCCGCCCGCAACGCCTACGGCGTAGCTTTGGCGGGTAGAGGAAAAGCCAGGCCCGCCTTGCCCGCCGGCAGGCGAGGCAGGCAGGCGCTTTTTGCCAAAAAGAAAGGACAGAAAAACGAAGGAAATCAGGGGAAGAAGGAAGATGAAATTTGAAATTTGAAATTTGAAATTTGAAAAAAAAGGAAGAAGAGAAGAAAAATCAAAAATGAAAAAAATAAAACACAAAAATGTGAGAGAAAAAGAGGCTCGCACAAATCTGCGCTCTTTTTTCGAAAAAAAGATTTCTTGGTCATAAGTCTTATACGTCTTATATGTCTTATAAGTCCAATGGCCAAGGAAAACAAAAAGGCTAAGGCCGATGAGGCCTTGTTCGACAAGAACGGTTAGGGCAGGCGAGGCCGAGCGGTGAAAGGGCGCATACCAATTGGGAAGCATGTTGGCGCTAATTGGCCGAAAATGGGCAAACGCATTGCCAAAGTTGCCAAGGCCGACGCCAAAAAATGCATTTTTAATTGAGGCGCCGAAGGAACCAAGGGTAACCTGCCAGGAGGGAGAAAGAGGAAGCCCCGCTTCCCCTGTCATCCCGGCGAAAGCCGGGATCCAGGTTCCAAATAACGTTAAAATCGAGTTGGCGGGGGACTCGGAAAAGGCGATGTTCAAGGCCAGAAAAAGCGGCCAAATTAAGGCAAAAGGGCTAAAAAAAAATGAAGGAATTAAAATTTTTTTGTTGATTTTCATAGTTTTTTCCCCTGTCATTCCCTTTTCCTTCTCGGTCATCCCCGCGAAGGCGGGGATCCAGACCTGGATCCCAGATTGAGGCTTTCGCCTGCGGGCTTCAGCCCCATCTGGGATGACAAGAAAAAGAAAAATCTGGTTTTATATTTCTTCTCCAAACAAAAAAACCTCCGCGGTTTCGAGACGAGCATCTTTTAAGGGAAAAAGGGAAATTAAAATGTCTTGTTTTTGGCGCGGGGAAAATAAATCTGAGGGGAAATCCTGATTCCCCCAAGTGAAAACACGGTTGTCTGAATCTTTTCCATACGCCACAACTGAGGTGTTTTTAACACTTTTTTTACCCGCATTCACCATTTTGCCGCGAAGCTGGTAATAAACAACTGTTTGACCGGAGGAAGCGGTCGCGGCTTTTTCTTCAATGTCGCGGCCGGTGATTTTCAAATTCCTGGATAAGTATCTTAAGTCTCTTGAGTTGCTTAAGTGGCTTATAGGTTTGAAGTTAATTGACAAATTGGCAAAACCTTCGGGAAGGCTTGTTAAAATCACATCATAAAGAAATTTTTCCTTTGGTTTTAAAACCGGAAAAGTGTAGTTTTCGCTCCAGCCGGCAACTTTTGAGGCGAGTTTTTTATTTTGCAAATCATAAAAAATGATAATCGGGGTGGCGTTTCCAACATTTTTTGTACCGGTGTTTTGGAGCTCGCCCAAGATCCTTAAGGTTTTAATCTTGCTGATGGGGATTGAGGTGGAGGTTGCGGACGGGGTTGATTCTGATTCTTGCAGAGTGCCGGAATCCGTTGCATTGTCCGTAGGGGCGGGTCGCAGACCCTCCCCTACGGAGGAAGAGTCGAATTCAGCGATGAGATTAGCAGAGATGACCCGCAACCCCACGCCCGCAACACCAGAATTCTGTCCCGTGGTATCCATGTCCAAAATTTTAATGCTGTTAAAATCTGTTTCTTTTACTGCCCGAAAGCGGGATGAAGCTTGATATACCAGCCCCGCGATAATCAGAAAAACAGCCAGGGAAACAAGAAGTTTTTTTAACATAAAAATGATAAAAATTATTCTACCTTTTTTCCAGGGATTTTACCACCTGGCGAATTGACCAGTCGGTTTTATTAATTAACTCCAGAAAGATTTCAAAAGTTAAATCAGCTCCCTTAATTTCCTTTAAAATCCTGTAAGTTCCTTTAAAGGAATTTAAAGGAAAACAAAGGAGTTTAACGTCGTTGTGAGGGTTTTTGCACCGGTCGTGCCACTTCTGTAAATCAATGCCGATTGAGGCTAGAGAACTTCCCGGATGGGATTTTAAAAAGCCATCTTCGAGGGCGCGGCGAGTGTCGCCTTTAACTTCCTCTAAACTTCCTTGGGAAAAACCCAGAAATTCAAGATAGCTTTTGGTGTCTGGGCGCTTCCAGCCTTCTTCAATGTTGGCGACAGTGGAGCGGGCGGCGTCATCAAGCTGGGCTTTAAACCGATACTCCCTGGGGTTAAAGGAATTTAGAGGATTATAAAGGAATTTAGAAGAAGGAGGAGAGGGGACAAGAGTGGCGGTGAATTTGCGAACCAGTAGCCGAAGGAGAACGGCGTTAGTCCAGGCGGTGAGAAAACGATAGCCAACAGGCGTTTGCCACTCTCGGGAAGTTAAATTTGGCTTTTTGTATGTTTGGACATGGTAAAAACCAAGGATGGCATTAAGTTTTCCCATGTCATCGCTTTTAATGCCTGAAGGGGGTTCAGAGTTTGGGAAATCCGGCGGCGCGTGGGTGAAATCCGGGTGGTCAAAGTCAAAGTGGTGGATGAAATCTAAAAGATCCATAATAGTTTTAAACTACTTTCGATTCCTTTAAAATCCTTTACGGGTTCCCACTAGTTGGACCAAATCTGACAGCCGAATCTTGATTATATAAATTGCGGATTTGTAACGGGGTTAAAGCATAGTTAAAAATTTCCACCTCGTCGAGTTGCCCAGGGACATTTTCCCAAAAAGCCGTGAATTGGCCTCCAATTTTAAAGGCATCAAGTGAAAAGTCAGCTGCTCCGCCGGTGTCATCCAACTTTCCGTCAATGTATAACTTTGAACCAGAGCTGTCGGCCGTGATCAAAATATGCTTCCATTGTCCAACTGGCAGGTTGACAGAAGATGTTAGATCGTCACCAACCACAAAAGATCCAGCTACCACTACTTTTCCTGTGGACTGTTGAAGATAAATTTCGTCAGTTCCCCAGGCTTTTGATAAAAGGCGGGCATTAGTTGATGGCAAGGATGAAAGTTTTACCCAAAACGAGAAAGATCCTGAAGTTAGGGTTGGAGAAAAAGAAGAAACATTAATATAGTCATCACTTCCGTCAAATTTGAGGCTGGCGTTGTATTTTCCGTCTTTTCCGGCGCTCCAGGCCGTTGTCCCAGTCCCATCATCACAAGTGCCGGCGGTGGCATTGGTGAGCGTGGCGTCTAGTCCTGAGCCTGCCGAAGGATTTTCATTTGAGGAATGAATTGTTATTCCACTGCATTCATCCATTTTATAATGTGCCATTGGTTTCCCCTGATTATAATCCCAGGCGATTTGGGCGGGGGTGCGGGCGTAGTTGAAAACGCGAACATTGTCAATCCTCCCGGAAAAATATGCCCCATTATGATGCCCAATCCAAAAATTGGCACCTCCCGTTACTATCCCACCTGGAAGATTTTGTGAACCATCGAGTACTCCATTCACAAATATCTTTTTATCATTACCATCATATGTGACAGTTACAAACGTCCAAGTATTCTGCGGTATAACAGCATTACCTGCTAATCCAGACCAAGTATCTCCACCTCCCCAAAAATATAACTTATTTGCGCTAGTCATTAAAATAGCATAATTACTCATCTTAGAAACAACCCCATCATAATCGTCTGACATAGCAGATGGATTTATCCAAGCACTTATAGTTATCTGTGAGCTAATGTTTAACGAATTACCATATTCAACATTAACAATATCACTTCCATCAAATCTTAATCCCTTGCCTTGCTTTCCGGAAATCCATGTTGGGGCGGAGGAGCCGACACCGAGGGTTCCCGTGTTTGCATTACCCGATGAATCCTGAGCGAGGGTGCCTGCGCCCTCGTCAAAATTCCATTCGGCCACTGGCGAGGCGCAACTGGCGGTATCCCCCGGGACACAATAAGTTTGTCCTGCGGCGTTGTTGCTTAAGGTACTTAAGTTACCTAAGGAACCTAAGACGAGAGCTGATCCCTGATTATAATCCAGCTTCACCTCATCTTCAGAAAGGGCATAGTTATAAATTTTGACGTCATCCAGTTGCCCGGAAAAATATCCGCTTGCATAATCGGCATCTCGGCCAATTCCGAGAACATTGCCTGAGTAAGAAATGGTTCCCGCAGCAGCCGAAGCAACAGATTTTCCATCAACGTAAAGATTAACTGTGCTTCCGTTGTAGACACCGGTGGCCAAATGCCAATTATTATCATTGTAAGTGGTAGTTGAGGTGGCTTTGTAAAGAGTCGAAGTTGCATCATAGATCCAAAAAGTGATTTTTCCGGCGTCGGCGCCACTTACGTAATTTCCAATTTCCAAACCATAACCCAGACCACGATTTCTTAATAAAACAGAGCCGGCCGCTGTAGTGGTTTTAAACCATGTGGAAACAGAAACATTAGTTGGGCTAAAAATCGAAGAGGCATTCATAATCACATAATCATTGCTTCCATCAAACACCAACCCCTTTCCTAATTTCCCCGAATTAGTCCAACCGCTTGTGGCTGTTGCGGGGGAGGACATACTTGTCAACGTGCCGTTTAGTGTTGAGCCGACTGATCCGGAATTATTTGCGGTTGTGCCGTAGCCTTCATTAAATTTGTAGTAGGCAAGGGGAGCAGCCGGTCTTCCTCCTCCAATTGCAGTTGAAGCCGCGCCTCCAGCCGCCGTCACAGCCACATGATCTCCCAGCATATCTTCTTTAATTTGATCTGGCGTCCGGGCATATCGATAAACCCGCACGTCATCCATTTGTCCTCTCATACCTTCACCGTCAGCATAGTAACCAAGATTATGAATACTTGTAGATGCAGAGTATGTTCCTAAAGCTACAGTTCCGCTACCAATGTTAATTCCATCACGGTAAAAATTATATTGCTGAGTACTACCATCGTATGTGAAAGCCACGTGATACCAAGTTTTGGCAGTCCATGTCACAGAGTTTCCCTGAAAAAATGTTCCGTAATACACTGCAAGTGAGCTAGCTCCACCACGATACAGGAAGGTAAAATGGGGATTTTCTTTCCTGACAATAGTATAGTGATTATTTTGAGTGGAGCCACTTAAGTCGTTTAATCTTATCCATGCCTCATAGGTTAAATTTTGCGCCAAACCGTTAGGCTGAGATAGAGTTGCGGCAACTTTATTTGTCGCGGCAAAATTTAATCCCTTGCCATATTTTCCATTTGTCCAGGTGGCGCCGGTGATTGTGCCGGTATAACCATTTCCGCTTTTATCCTGAGCGAGGGCGCCTGAGCCCTCGTCGAAGGACCAATGAGCCACTGGCCCCGGCGCCCAGTTGTACAGCGCGCGGACTTCGGCAGGGGAAAGGGCACGGGAGTAGATTCTAAAATCGTCCAGTTTGCCAGTCATTAATAATCCCCCTCCGGTCCAACTGGCAAGCATAAGATTTCTACTGTTGTTGAGGTTAGTGCTAGCTGTATTTATGATAGTTCCGGTATTATCAAGCGATCCATTGATAAAGATTTGTTGTTTAAGAGTGGTTTTATTATAAACTTCAACAACGTGATACCATGTTCCAGTGGAAAAAGCAGTATTGGCAGTTAAACTGTCAATGAGAGCAGTACCTTCACTAACTTTGAACATGATTTTCCCATCCGATCCTGTTTGACTGCCGTGGCCATTTACACCGGCCATATAATAGCCTTTGTCATACGCATATTTATTTCCAGCAGTGAATGAACTTTGATTTATCCAAAATGCCGTGGTGAAATTGCCTGTTCCAAAATCAAGCGAATCGGCATCGGTAACGGTGGCATAATCTCCCGTCCCATCAAACGTCCCTCCATTCCCAAACTTTCCAGCCGCGGTGGTTGCTCCTCCAACCGCGGTGCCATTGTTGGAATTGCCGGAGGCGTCAATAACCTCGCCTGCGGCGCCGGCCCATGAGCTTTCATCCATTTTCCAATAGCCCACTAATCCTTCGCTTAAAGCTTCGGAATTACTGGTAGTTGCAGAAAGGACAGCCTCCGCTCCTTTCAAACTTCCTCTGGCGTTGTAATCAGTTTTTACTTGTGCCGCACTTCTGGCATAATCATAAATTCTTACTTCATCAATAAAACCCGAAGTATAGGTATTATTTGCCTTGCCAATCGTTACCGCATCTGCTGTTATTCCTGTCCCTGTAGTGATTTCGACAAATTGCCAATTATTATTCGTTAAAGTAGTTCCGGTCTGCCCATTAATATAGATAGTTGGCGAAGTAAAACCAGTAGCCGACACCGTTCCTGACGACACACTAATGTAAGCAGAAGACGATAGATTAATTAATCCCCCAGTAGTACTGTTTGGTTTAATCCAAAACCCAACTGTTTTGACGTCCGTTAAGTGTTGACCTATTCCTACATAATCATTACCATCGTACTTAAGACATTTACCCGAGAGGCACATATCCTCTGTTTGCCAAGCAGGAGAAGAAGTCCCAGTTCCTAACACTCCATGATTACTATTGCCACTTCTGTCATAAGCCGTCGTTCCCACTCCTTCATCAAATGACCACGCCCCAATCGGTGCTTCTCCATCCCCAAAGGCTGTTTGAACTGTGGATGCCTCGGAATGTGAGGCTAAACCCACGTTATACAAATCGCCAACTTGATTTGAGGTGAGAGCAGAGGAGTAGATGCGAAGGTCAGAAATAATAGAATTCCCTTGTGCATCAGATCCTGTAGGATTTACTCCTACGCCAATTATACTGCCGAGTGTTGGAGTGGAAAAATTAGTTTGAGTTGAGACAGCTACGCCATTATTGTAATAAATTATTGAGCTGCCAGTTGTATTCCAAGTAAGTGTGACATGATACCATGTATTTTCAGTTCCACTTACTCCTGCCCAAGGGGCAGATCCGGGATAACTATATCGAAAATTGCCAGCCTGTGTAAAAACTCCAATTCCAGAAGCTCCTTCACCACCATTAATACTAATAAGTTTGTGAGCTACATTGTAGCTTGAAACATCCTTTGGTTTTACCCAAAAACTAATTGTTCCAGTGTTTGTGTTGATATTAGAAGTGGTTGAATATTTAAGATCGCTTGCCGTCCTCGTACTCGTACTCTCATTTGCCGTTCCTGTCCATGCATAGCCTGTTCCCAAACTCCCATCCACGTACGTTGTGGCGTATGCCTTTTCTTCCAGTTGCAATCCATCAATATAGACAGTTTTACTCGCTTGAACTTCAACTCCATATTCATTTGAAGAATCAGTGGTGGTTGTGGCATATGTCACTCTCCACCAACCCCCGCCCATATCGGTGTAAGTTCCTCCAGATTGAGCCACTCCTTCCCAAATAGGTTTAATAATCGAAGAAGAAATCGTGCCGCCTACATTGCCTGTTGTTCCATCATAAACATAAAAACTCAACGTGTGGCTGGCAGTGGAATTTGGATCAATACCAATTGTGTCCATATTGCTTGTTCCGGCAATGGCTGAAGCATTAGCAATTAACTTTAAGGATTTGCTACCAAATTTGTAATATGGGGCAGTTGAATTCTCTAAAGCTGTTAAATTTGCGCCAACCGCATCCCAATTAGTGTTGTAGGTGGAATGGTCAAAAGAGGGGTTGGTGATTTTGTTGGTGGTGCCTTCTTCTATAAAGACGCCGCCGTGTGCGGCGTAGGATTGCGCGGATTGGTATCCGGATTCCGCGGATGAGGCATCGACACCAACGAGCCCGCCTACGTACTTGGCTCCTGTAATTGTCCCATGATTTGCATTTCCAGAATCATCATAAGCTCGCCCTGAGCTTGCCGAAGGGTCCCCATTCTCATCAAAATGCAAAAGCAGTTTTGTGTTTGAATCACGGATAAAAGGGGAGGTGGAGGGAGTGAAGTTTGACGTGTAGCGGGCGGAGTTGGAGATACGGACCTCGTCAATATAACCATTAAAAACACCATCATTATCTGGTCCTTTACCAATAAGGGTAAGATACGAGGTAGACCAATTAGAAATATCAAAAGAAACATCCGTTGAGCCGACAGAAGTTCCGTTTACGAAAATTTCGACTTTTGTGCCTGTAAAAACAGCGGCCACATGGTACCAGTTGTTTGCAGTTATGCCGCTGGTATAGTTGTATGATCGATTAGTTCCAACATTGTCCGTGATACTAAGGTAAATTTCTGAATTAGCTAAATATAAACTTGCGCCTCCGTTAGCACCAAATGCCCTTCCAAAAATACCCTTATTTGCGGTGATTGATTTTGGATAAATCCAAGCTTCCATGGTTATTTTGTTCACCGTTACTATCACTCCGCTTGTCAAAGTAACGTAGTCACCATTACTTACTCCATCAAAACTCAAAGCTGATTTTCCTCCCGCGTATCTAATCGCCCCCGTAGCCGTTGTCGGTACACCAGTACCAGAAGCTAGAGCTGTTGTTGTCCCATTGAAAGGTGCCGCGAAGGTGGCGGTGGCAGAGCCCATATTGTAAGCAGATAACGCAGTTGCGGAAGAATATGTAGCTCCCGGAGATCCCCAATACAGATAATAATTTGAGTCTGTGCCGCTATTTGAGATTGCCGCTTGAAGCGGAAAAGTGAGAATGGTGGCAGTGGAATCCCGGCACGAGGAGGCGGTTGAGGCCAAAGCGTAGGCGCGGGCAAGCTCGGTGCTGGTGGTTGAAGAGGCGTGATACACAATCCGCACATCAGCGCAATCCGGCCTGACTGCAGGGTTTAGCCCGCTTGTGTTAATGTTCAATTGGTAGGTTGCCCCCGAGTTCAGTGTAGCCCCTGAATTATTAACCAAGGTCAGTTGTTTCCTCTTGGCAAACCCGGCCATGGAGGCGGGCCAGGAGAGAGCACGGACTCCCGGCGGTTCCCGCAGGATAAGGAAAGCGGCGGCGGTTCCCAGGAAGATAAGCCCAATAAGTCTTATCGGTCTTATAAGACTTATTGGGCTTATCTTTTTTTTGGTTTTAGTTTGGATTTTGGTGGTTTTCACAAAATGCGGAAGTGGCACGACAAAATTTTTTTTCATGTTTGCTGCCTCCTTTCTTCAAGCCGATTTTTAAAAAGATTTTCGCTGAAGCCACCATTTTTCAAAAATCCTTCTTCAAGTGCTTTTAATTGCCGGTCAAGCAAAAAACTTGTTTGGCGGATCAAACAAATCAGGCAATTTGCCGCGGTTTCCTGGTCTTTTTCCAAATAAGTCCTATAAGTCTCATAAGTCTTATCAGTCTTATAAGCCAGTTGCCTGATGGCAACTGCCCGCGTGTCTTCTTTACCCCAAAGTTTTAACCCCCGTTGGCGAAGGAATGCCTCTGCGTCCCGCAAAAGTTCCTCAAGTGAGGCGCGTGCCACGCCCATAAGTTTAATCTCGGTTTTCTTTGAAGTGCCGGAAGCTTGGGAACCTTCGGCAATATTTTGCACGCATGATCTGGCTGCCTGCACCATTTGATCAGTTGTTCGGGAAAATTTGCTGACATAGCGCTCGCAAAAGGCCACCGTGAAATCATAAACGATCTCGGCAGTTTGATAAGATTTCAAGTTGCGATAGCCGCCGTGTGGCGGGATAAGAACTCCCATTTTGGTTTTATAAGTCTTATTCGACTTATAAGTCTTATAAGACTTATCGATTTTAGTTCACCACCCACCAGTTAATTTTTAGGTTTTTGTCAAGGCTCTTTTCAATCCTCACCACAAATTTCCCGTTTCCAATTTTTTCCGTTGCCACGGCAACAGGCACGCCAACAGGCGTGGCGAAAATCAGGGATTTTTCAGTGAGCACAGTCGTTTCAATTTCAATTTTAGTTTGCCCTGCTAAAATTTCAGCTTGGCCGGCACTTTCTGTGGCATTAAATTTCTTGGCTGTCACTTCGCCCTCGGCTGTGAAATTTCCCGCCTCATCCATCACAATTTTCCCGCCTTCAAATTCAATTTTGTCTAAGGCTAAAGGCTGAATTTTGAGCGTGCCGCCAAGGGAAGAAAGGGAAGCTTCGTTTCCATCAAGGTCGATTAAACCGATAGAGGTCTTGTCTATCACGGTTAAATCTGTTAGTGTAGTTTTTCCTAAAACGTTGAGACTTCCTGACACTGTTGCGTTTTTGATTGTTCCATTGTTCCATTGTTCCATTGCTAAGAGATTTGAATTTTGATCATTGGAATTTTGTTTCGAATTTAGAATTTCCTGCCCGCAAATGCCTGAGCATTGCGATGGCGGGCGGGCGAATTTCGAATTTGCGTCAGCGAGATAGTCCTCGCTGACGTGATATCCCACCTCCAGTTTCACCCTCACCGCAGTCTGGCCAAAGGAGGATTCGAGGGCGCGGCCAACCGCGTATCCGGCGCCGGCCAATTTCTTTCCCGCCCCATCAATAAAATCTCCGGCGTGAATCGTTTCCTCAGCCTCAATTTTCACCGGCACCTGGCCCACCAAGGCCACTTTCACGCTGTTTGGCGTCTCATGGCCTCCAAGAAACGCCGGATGGGCAGAAACCACCCCAACAATTTTTAAGTTACTTAAGTTGCTTAAGTCACTTAAGTGACATTTTTCCACCTTCCCGTTGTTTCCCAAACAAACAATGTCTCCCTCTTCCATTGCCGCGGCCTCATCCGCCGAAGAGGCAGAAAACCATTCTGCTAAATCTTGGCCTTCTGTTGTGTATGAAACTCCTTTTGCTCCTGAGCCTTGAATTTTTCCCACAATTCCAATTCCGGCGCTTTCAAACGAGATAAAATAATTTCCGGCGTCAACTGCATCAACTGAATCGTTGCCAACTTTCACGATTAAGCCGTCTGCCGTTGTGGCAGTTGAGGTGTTATAAATCTGCGCCGCCGCCGTCGCCGCCTGAGAATCGCGGACATCCAATTTAAAAGATGGGGCTGTGGTGCCAATACCAACATTTCCACTGCCTAAAATAGTCATGGCATTAACTGGTGTTCCGAATCCTTTTGTACGGAAGTAAATATTTCCTGCATTATTGTCGTATAAATTATCAAAATATGATGCGCCGGTTGAATTGTCATACCATATTTTAAAACCTCCAACATTTTCGGCCGCAGAATCATCAGCCAGCCAAAGCGTTGGATCAACAGAATTATTTGTAAGGGGGGAAATTTTTAAAACAGGTGCGGTTTCATCTCCAACAACAAGTTTTGATCCTGGTGTCGTTGTTCCAATTCCCACATTTCCCGCGCTGGCCTCAGTCACAAGAGCATAACTTGCAGTTAAAGTTCCGCTTCCCGCGGGTGCGGCAATATATTGGCCATACCATTTGTCAATTGTTCCAGCTGATTTTGTGAGGCCGATGTAGCTTCCGTAAAGCGTTGAGACAGCGCTTCCTGACCCGCTTACATTAACAGTTGGATTTGAATAAATTCCATACCAAGTGTGTGCCAGTGAATTTGTGGCTGAAGTTAAGCTCGGATTAACCTGAAATGCATAACTTGTGCCGCTTGTGGTTGTTGTTTGATTATCTTGATTAACAACCACGCTTCCCACATTATAAGTTCCAAGCGTTAAATCAGACGAATTAAAGCTTTCCCCGGCAATGAGGCTAAGCGAGCTTTGGGATTTAATATTCGCGATCGTGGGATTTGTAAAAACCAGGTCATAGGCTAAACTCACATCTCCGGCGGCGTTAAACGAGGCTGGCAAATTGTTGACAATCTGCGCTTGGTTCACGGCAAAGAGGGAAGATCCATTATCTGTAATGTTAATTAAATTGCCAGCCATATTTGCTCCGTTTGCTCCAACATTAATTTTAAATAAATCCCCGGTTGCCGCGGTGGATGGAGCCGAAGCCGGAGACCAATCCAGAGAAAGAAGATTGCCAGTAGAAAGCACGGTGGAGGTGGAACTGATGTTAGCCATTTTTCCCGAAGTCAGCGCATTTGCCTCCATATTTAAGAAATTGCCGGTTGTAAGCGAGGTTGATTGCCAATCCACAATTCCAAGCGTGTTTGTTCCAGCTCCAATCGTGGTGGCGGTGTTATTTGTTAAGTTTAACGAGGCGGCGGTGTTTGAGGTGCTTGTAATGCTGAATTCTCCGGTTGCAGTTGAAAGGATATTAACGTTTTCAAGCCATTGCAGGGTTGACTGGTTCCATCTCATAGTGCTGTTGTCAACAGTTCCAACAGGAAGCCCTGCGTTACTGCCGGCAAGAGTCCAGGCTGTGCCATTCCACATTGCTTGAGTTGTTGTTCCGGTTAAAACTGTTGAGCCAAGAAATGTGAAAGGCGCACTGCCAGTGTTTGAAAGGTAAACCAGCCGGCCGGCCATGGGGCTTGTCGGAGTGGGAAGGGTGATGGTTTGCCCTGCGGTTGTTTGGGTTAAGTTAAAACTTGTGTAAATATCCACCGTGGCGGCCGCCGTGCCAACATTGCCTCCTGTCGGTAAATTAGAAACAGCAAGAGGTTTATAAAGCGAACTTCCTGTGTTTACAAATTTAGCAACTGAATCTAAAACATCTGTAGTTCCTAAAATCACATTATAACTTGTTAAATTAGGATAGACAGTGTTTCCGGTCAGAGTCCAGGCTCCAAAAGAACCGCTTCCGGACGGATTTGTCCACGAAGCTTTACCTGTTGCATCAGTTGTTAAAACATAATTTTCAAAGGCATTGGTTGGCAGCCAAAGTCCGGTAAACCCAGAGCCGGTGATACGTAGAGTGCCTTTAACATCAAGAACACAGTCGGTCACGGTACCCGGGTTTGCGCATGGATCTGTAGTTCCAATGCCCACCGTAGATGAAAAGATGGCGGTTGACCCGACCCCAAGCGTTCCATTAACATCAAGGTTGTAGAGCGGCGAGCTGGTGCCAATCCCAACCCGGTCAGTGATGGTCGTGAGACGAACAGTTGTCCCATCATCTGTCCAGCCCGAAGCTCCAAGGCCAGCAGTTGAAAGGTCAATCGTGATTGATTGGCCGGATGCATCAGGAGTTAAAAGCACATTTGTGCCTGAAATAAAGCTTAGTGTGTCTGTGTTTGAGGCGGCGGCGATTTCCGTGCCGTCAACATCAATTGTGCTAAAAATCAGTTGGGCAGTGCCTGGATCAGAATTGGTGATTTCATATCCGGATACGGTGATTCCGGATCCGGCGGTTAAAGTCACTTTTTCCGCTGCCGCTCCAGTGATAGTGGTGCCGGAGATAGTCACCGTTCCGGCGCCGGTTAGTGTCACGGCGCCGGTTTTGCCTTGAAATGAGGTGACGCCGGTTGCGAGCGCCGAAATGGTTGGCGTCTGGCCGGAAGAAATTGTAATGCCGGTTCCAGGTATGAGGCTATAGACAATATTTGGAGCCGTGATTGATCCACTGACAGTGGCTATATCAACCTCTAGCCCATTTTTAAAGGTCGCTTTTTTGTTAAAAAATGAGGGAACATTAACGATCATTCGGCCTGAAAGGAGTTCAGATTCGAATTCAGATGCCGCGGCAAGCACCTTATCCGTGAGGGCGGGATTTTGAGCCTTTTTCGCGTTCCCCGGAACTATAGGTCCTACATTGTCTATGACAATAACCAAAAGGAAGGAGCAGAAAAGACCAATTGCCAAAAGAAGAAGAAAATATTTAAGGGTTTGCCTGAAAAAATGCATCGGTTTTGGCTTGGCTGTGAGGTCGGTTGGCTGTTCTTTTACCGGTTCTTGCCTCAGTTGTACTGCTGGTACCGGTTTTGCCACCGGCCAAAAATACTTGCGTAATTTTTCCGGGTCCCGGATATCCTTAATTGCCTGGATATCCGCCTCAGAATATCGGCGCTGGTGGCCGATTGTCCGGGTGGGGTGGATGACTTTAGCGCTTTCCCATCGCCTTAATGTCGCGGCGGAGAGGCGGAGAAAATGCGCCGCTTCGGAAATTGAGTAGGTTTTAGCCTCAAGTTCATTTTTGTTATCTTTTGATCGGGCAGTTGTTGATTTCATAGATTAGGGCGTCTAGACAAGCTAAATATAGCCTAGCAGTTAGCGTATCCAACTGCTAATTAACGACAAACTACATCAGTTAGCGCTTCGTCTGTTTTTGCGACTTGCCAATTTAGCCTCATTTGTACAACTTTGTTAAACTTTGTTAAACGCACAAACTAATTATGAAAGATAAATAGAGAGGTTGTCAAGTTAAAGCAAGGAGACGAAGTTATAAATGAGGTTGTATTTAATATATCTAATCATATCAAACAAGTATTTTACCCATCAAGATTTTTTGAGTCTATGACCATATTTCCAGCACTTTTACCGCAAATGAAAAAATTGAAAAAATAGAAATCAAAATTATAGGTCTTTGCGAAAATAAATACGGTAATTAAAACACAAATTTTCATCATTATCATAATATTACTAAGCCTTAAGTCTAAACTATGCCCGTGCTCTTCTCAAAGTCTCTTAATAATCCCACTTCTTGCCGTTAGTCCAATTTGCTCCTTCCCATTTTTTTTTAACTCTGGCGCCAAATTCTTCATTATTCCTTGTCATCTCACCCTCTCGTTAATTATGCGTTTAATAGTCACCCTCTTTCCACGCATTTTTAACATTAATACCTTATGCCATATTTTTCAATTACATTATCAATCAATATCTTAATTAACTTATCAACATCTTTATCCACATAACAATATCAAATATACTCAATAGCTTATAGTTCGATATTTTCGCACTTTCCTTGTATTCCTCTTTAGCCTTAAAATTAGCGTTTTCTACCTCGAGCCTCTCGAATTAGTTGATAATAGGAGCCCATGTTTTTATATTCTTTGCCAAAACGTTGCTTTACCAAATTTTTGACATAATCCACATTAATTTTTTTCTTTCGCTTTAAAGTCTGCCAAACAATTTTTTTCTGACTTTTGGTTAAAGCCATGTGCGGAGGGGAGCGGCGGACCCTTTTTTTTAAGCCGTTGAGACCGTAGTTGTTAAACGCGCTTATCCAATTTTCAATTGATGAGAGGCTGACAGCCAAGTTTCTGGCAATTTCAGCCCGATTCAAACCGTTTTTCCTCATGAATACGGCCTGCACCCGCCGCGCCATAAACCTAGGGCAATTTTTGTCTTTCAGCGCCTTTTTAAGCGTTCGAAGCTGGTATGAGTTTGTTTGTTTATTCATTACATTAATTACAGCATTTTTAAAAATAAATGTCAAATTTCAGTTTTAGCCTGAAATGTTCAGGTTTTTTCATGCCATTTCACAATTTTACTTAATTTTATCCTTCGTTCCCGCTTTTCCCTGATCTCCCAAATTTTCCTGCGCTTTACGATTTTATAGTTTGAGAAAAACAAAATCACAAATTTTTCGTTTTTCCTCACTATATGTAAACGCTAAAACAAAATTCCTGACTGTCATTTTGTTTTGCGTTTACTATACTTGACATGCGTTATTTTCCGACTTACAATGAATATATGGCTAAAATTCCCCACAAATTCACGCCCCGCGATTTTGAAGCTAAATGGCAGGCGTTTTGGGAAGCGCACGAAGTTTATAAAACTCCCTTAATCTCCCCAAATTCCCCAAGCTCCCCAAAGTCTTATATTTTAGATATGTTCCCCTATCCCTCCTCAGCCGGCCTTCATGTAGGCCACCCCGAAGGCTATACCGCGACAGACATTTATGCCCGATACCAGCGGATGAAAGGCTTTCTTGTGCTTCACCCCATGGGTTGGGATGCTTTTGGGCTTCCGGCTGAAAACTATGCGATCAAGGTCGGCGTTCACCCGGCTAAGACCACAGCCTCATCTATTGCCACTTTTAAGCGCCAAATTACCGCATTGGGCTTTTCGTATGATTGGACAAAAGAACTGAACACTTCTGACCCTGTCTATTACAGATGGACACAGTATATATTCACTTTACTATATCAAAAGGGTTTAGCTTATAAAAAAAAGGCTCCTGCCAACTGGTGCGAGAAATGCCAAACGGTTTTGGCAAATGAACAAGTAGTTGCCGGCAAATGCGAACGTTGCCACAACAACGTAATCCAGAAGGAGATAGAGCAGTGGTTCTTCAAAATCACGGCTTTTGCCGAGGATCTCTTAAGGGATTTAGAGCGTTTGGATTGGCCGGAAAGCACAAAGAAAGGCCAAAAAAACTGGATCGGGAAGAGCGAGGGTATGACAATTCGCTTCGAACTACAGGATAATAAGCAAAATTCAGCTGACTCCTCCCAAAAAAGACCGAAATTTCTTGAAGTTTTCACCACTCGTCCGGACACTTTATTAGGCGTGACCTTCTTAGTCTTAGCACCTGAGCATGATGGAGTGCTAAGTATCACGCAGATTGACAATAAGCCCCAAATGCTTAAGTATCAGGATAAGGCACGGGCTAAGTCAGAGCTCCAAAGAGCCAGTTTAGAGAAGGATAAGACAGGGGTTTTTACAGGTGCATACGCCATTCATCCCTTAACCCATCAGCCTATCCCAATTTATGTTGCAGATTACGTAATTATGGGCTACGGCACAGGAGTGGTGATGGGGGTGCCGGCCCATGACCCCCGCGACTACGCCTTTGCCGCAAAGTATGGGTTAGATATACTTCCTGTTTGCATCTCAAAAGAGGCTTATAATAAATTATCGCAAGAAAAATCGGGAAATAAAAACAGTGGAAAGTTTGAAAATCAGCGGGAAATAATTTCCGCAAAAGGTCAAATTCAATTCCCGCAAGCAGAAAATAATAATAAATTGGAAAACCCAGTATTAATTGATCAATTATCTTCAATTGGGTTTACCTTGCCGTATTGTGGAAAAGGTTATTCGGTAAATTGCGGGAAATATTCCGGGTTAAATTCTGATGATTGTTATAACAAAATATCAGAAGACATCAAAATCTCTCAAATTGGCAGAAGCGAGACAAAGTATAAATTGCGCGATTGGTTGATTTCTCGCCAAAGATACTGGGGTGCCCCTATTCCAATCATTTACTGTGGAAAGTGCGGCATGAATTTGGTTCCCGAATCTGATCTCCCCGTATTACTACCGGATGATGTTGATTTTCGGCCGACAGGCGAATCACCGCTCCAAAGAAGTGCTAAATTCCATCAGGTAAAGTGCCCAAAATGCGGAGGAAAAGCGAGGCGGGAAAGCGACACCATGGACACCTTTGTTTGCTCGAGCTGGTACTTCATTGCGTTTGCCTTCTGGGAGCAAATGAAGGGATTAGAATCTGGAATCAAGAATCTGGAATCTGGAAAAAATCAGAAAAATCCAGATTCTAAATTCAAGATTCAAGATTCAGAAAATAATCCATTTTCATTTTTTTCCAAGGAGATCTCCACTTGGCTTCCTGTCGATCTCTATGTTGGCGGGGCAGAGCATACTGTCCTTCATCTGCTGTATTCCCGCTTCATCACTAAAGCCCTATTTAAAGCCCAAATTATCGGTTTTAATGAGCCATTCCTGCGCCTTCGCCATATTGGCATGATTTTGGGGCTTGACGGCCAAAAAATGAGCAAATCCCGCGGCAATGTCATCAATCCTGACGAGATAGTGGAGAAGTTTGGGGCAGACACCATGCGGCTATACGAAATGTTCATGGGTCCAATTGCCGATAAAAAGCCTTGGAACACGCATGGGGTTGAGGGTTGCCGCAGATTTTTAAGCCGGATTTGGCACTTGTTCACAGAGACTGATAAGCAAATTTTAGATTGCGAACAAGCCAAAATTTGGGAACTTACGCAAGAGCTTACCATGGCGGTTGAGGGCGATATCCAAGAATTGAAGTTCAATACAGCCATTGCCAAGATGATGACGTGGCTAAACGCCGTCACCGGCGAAATTCCAAATAAATCCCAAATTCAAAATCCCAAAACCTCCCAAAATTCCCTAACCACCCTTAATTCCCTTAAAGTTTTTCTAAAAATTCTTGCCCCTTTTGCGCCTCACTCGGCAGAGGAGCTGAACTTCATACTATCGGATACTGACATTAAAAACTATAAGTCTATTCACCTTGAAAAATGGCCCGTTTTTTCACAAAAAGCCGATTCAGCGTCATTATCAAACAAGATCTTTTTAGTGGAGGTTAACGGGAGAGTGATTGAGAGAATTACGAATTACGAATTACGAATTACGAATAATAAAGACGAAACAGAAAAATTTTGCCTCAATTTGCCCAAAATTCAGGCTAAATTAGCCGGCCGCACAATCAAAAAAACAATTTTCATTCCCAACAAGCTCATTAATTTTGTGGCATAACATCCATTCGTTTCAGTCTAAACTAATCGAAAAATGATGCTGAAATTAGGTTTCTAAAAACAGCAAAAAAGTCAAAAATTACAGTTGTTAGTTTGTTAAAAATTTAGAACATTTTTAAGTTTAAATTGATAAGATTGTTTTGTTTTTCTCTCA
>JBGSIU010000058.1:0-5616 GCA_041742375.1 Patescibacteria group bacterium | reverse complement strand
TTTGTTGCCGTAGGACTCCACAACTATCGCGTTAAAGAGAGATACGCATTAAAATTCTGTCAAGTTTAACAAAAAAGTAGAATTAGGAGAAAACTGTCTGCAAAATATTTGCAAACAAATTATTTTGCAAGGAGTTTAATAAAATTAGATTGTTAAAAGTGGAGGAAAATTTTTATGACAGAAAGAAAAATAGGATGTCCATTGGTTTTAGCACTAACAGTAATGACGATAGCTTGTTTGGGCACGAGTGTTGTATGTGCGAATTCAGCGGGGTGGCTGGGAACGCCAGGAAAAGGACAAGTTCCGGCTGCCAGTGCCACTGGAGTTGATGGTGGTTTTGCCCCAACTAATTTCCCAACTCCAACACCATGGCTAACGGCCACGCCAGATTCAAGAGAAGCAAATTGCCGCGGAGGAAACGAACTCCCAACCGATGGTTATTTCCATAGATTAATTGGTTTTCCAACTACACTCTCAAGAGGAATCCTAGAAAGTAATCAAACCACAAAATCATGGTCCCAACAGCAAGCAGATCATTTACAAAGCCTTTTTTATGGAGAAAAAATGGGGGCTTTGTCATCCGTTCTTAAGAATGAAGAAGTGAAATATCCGGATTTTATTCTTCCAATGGAGAAAATGCAAAAATCAGAAGTGGATAATATGCTCGCGGAAAAAAACTTACCCGCAGATTCAAAATTCGCTTTTATCATGATTGATGAAATCAAAAATCTTCCAGGAAAAATTCCTGAAATGGCAAAGAGTATGGCGGAATTTTATAAAGAATATGGTGTTACTATAGATCAAGCGAAATTAGCAGAAATAGAGGAACAAATTAAAAAGGACGCACACTTTATTTCGGTTGAAAAAGGGAAAAGTGGCGAAGTGGAAAAGGTTGTAGCTCTAGCTGGAGGAAGAGGGGAAATTGGAGAAGATAGTAAAACCTATACAGCAGCTTATATCGAGATGGGTGATGAAAAAGATACTTATTTCAAAAAACCTTATGTTGATCCATTAACAAAAGAAGAAATTCGAGCCAACATTGACATTAATAATCTCCATTTTCTTGTGGTTGTTACCGATACAAAAGGAAATTTTAAAGTTATTCGCGTAGCTGATGATTTTAAGAAAGAAGGGTGTTTAAGCGGTTGCGGAAATATTCCATGTATAACTTTAACTCCCGGAGGATCTCCTACGCCAACAGAAACGCCAACTCCAACCCGACCATTTGTGCCCCCACCTCCGACTTCGACAAGAATAACACCAGCTCCATCAATAACGCCTTCTCCAACTCCAACTCGTGAGTGGCCAACACGTTTCCTGGATACTCCAACTCCAGCACCAACAGAAACAGCAACAAATCCGCCTCCAACCACGCCTCCGCCAGGGACCGAAACTCCAGAACCATCTCGAACACCAACAAATACACCCAAGCCGCCAACAAACACACCAGAAGCAACAGCAACAGCTACAATTCAGCCTGTCCCAACAGGAACTTCAACGTCTGAGCCTATAAACACGCCTCTGCCGACAGCTACAAATCAACCAACAGCGCTTCCAACACCAGTTTTTAATCCAACACAGACTCCTTTACCAGAGGCAACAGCAACTTATCCAGCGCCTGAACCAACAATAACACCGCGACTTCCGAGTTTTTACCAAAACTTTTATCAAAACCTTTATAATGCTTTGCTAAAAGCAAAATAAAAAATTATGAAAAAAATTAAAAAAAATCTCAAAAATTATCTTGATAAAATTTTAATTGTTGGCATCGCGTTAAATTTAATTTTTGCCAGTTTATCCTACGCGCTTCCAGAATTAATTAGGGCTCAAGAGGCAACTGTCTTGTCTGTGGATTACACTTCAGGAATAACCGGTACAAATCAATGGGTTGACCCACTAAACAATGTGCCGTCAGGAAGCGTAATTGAATATAAAGCTCACATTGTGAATACCGGTGCTGAAACAGCAAGAAATTTATCTCTTAAAGCCGATCCTTTTCCCGGCGGATACAATTTGCAGATTGTAAACACATTTCGTGCAAGAGCAGACAATGCGCCGGAAGCAAATGATACGGCGACAGTTAACGTGCGCCAGGAAGATGGCCCACAAAGAATTAATTATGAATCAGGCCATGCGGCTATTTATCCAGCTCGTCCCGGCGTCAATATTCCTGATTCAGCTGATCACAATATTACGACAGAATGGATTAATATCGGCGATTTAGAAGCGGGAAATTCAGTTTATGTGGAATTTATCTTCAAAGAAAGATTAAGCCGGATAGTGGATTATCGTTTAACCATTGAGAAAACTGTTGCAAATTTAAGCCGTCCAAACCCTTCGTTTGTAGAAACAGTTGAAGCTTCAAGAGGAGAAATTGTTCAATTTAATTTGAATATTAAAAATGATTCTAATCCTCCAGAAAAAGTGACTCAAGTGATGGTGGCAGATAGGTTGCCGGCAGGTTTAAATCTTCTTCGGGGAGAATCTTATCCAATTATGATCGTTTATCATCCGGGGAATCGCACAGTGCGTTATTCGGATGATAATTATTATAATGATTTTTTAGCTGGCGGGTTAAATTTAGGAGACCTTGATCCATATATTGCCGGATTTAACTATCCTTATTTTGAAGTGACATTTTTTGCTCGGGTTGCAGATGATGCAAGCGGGATAATAATAAACACAGGAAGAACTCGAAGTGATCAAACAGATTGGATTGAAGATGTGGCAAGCGTGGTGGTTGAGCAGGAGATCTCACCTACTCCAACTCCAACCATCACTCCCACCCCAACCCAAACCCCGTCTCCCACCCCAACCGGCACGCCGGGGCCGAGCGCCACGCCGACTGTGACGCCAACCGTCACTTTGACGCCAACCGTCACATTAACACCAACTTTAACCTCAACCCCAACTCCGACACCAACAAATGTGCCTGGGAATGAGCCTCCAATTTGTGATGATTTGAGCGTGAACCCGGGCTCTGGTGGACGCAACCTCAACGTCACCCTTCGCGGCCGCGGCCACGACAATGACGGCTATTTAAACTGGTTGAGGTTTGATTATGGCGATGGCCAGGAAACGACAGTTGACCAGAATTTTGGCTCACGAGTTGATTATTCACTAACCCACAATTACGGGAATGTGGGTGATTACACCGCCCGTTTTTATGTCCGCGATGAGGATGGAAGCGTGGTTGGCGGAAGCGGCGCTTGCGAAAAACAAATTCATGTTTACGGCGTGGTTGCCGGCACGACTGTGTATGAACAGCCAAGAACCGGCGCCCAATCCCTGGTTTCCCTTTTCATGGCAGGTCTCGGAATTGCAGGATTATTCTTAAAAAGAAAATTAGGAGTTTAAAATTTCTGATTTTAAATAAAATTATGACAGAACATGCAGGATCAGGACGAATTAAAGGCATTTTTAAGAATCGTGAAATATTCTATTCCTCATTAACTGTCGTTACGGTGTTGGCTGCGGTGGGTTTGATGGGTTGGGGATATTTTCATCCGGCCATTGAAAGCGACCCGGCGTTTATTGAAGCATCAGTCTCATCGTATCAGCCTGGCAATTTGCCGCTGACAGAAATGGGATTAATAAATAAAAACCTTCTATTTCAACGTCTTAAATTTCTTGAACAAATAGAAACCTACTCTCTTTTTAGCCAAGAACGAAACAATTTTGTCGTTCGTGAATATGGCGACACACCTCTTGATTTTTCAAAAAATGCAGAAAATGCCTTAAAAGAAGTAAGTTTGAAAGCGGCGGAGGGTTTAAGAAACTGTGTGAGAAGCTCTGAGGTGCAAAACCTTTGCACTACTCCTTCAAGTGAAGGAACACCTGAATTTAGAAGTGTGAATCTTGGATCTGATTCTGGACATTTATCCATTGAATTCAAATATGGAGACGGAGTTATTAGGATGGAAGAGATTGATCAAGCAAAAGGTCCTTATTTTATAGCAAATGGCAATAAAGCCTTTGAGGATGCTAAGGTGTTTGACGCTAAAACCGGAGAGTACAGCTTGGAAAGAACTTATTTTGGGTGCTACAAACAGCCGGGAAATGGCTTTAAAATTTCAGATTGTGCGGGAGAGGAATATAAAGAAATAATAAAATGATTTGCTAAGTTTTAAACTTATGATATGCAATCGAAAGCTACAAATATTACAGCGCAAAATAACATTGGAGATCTCAGCGTAAGCCGTGCCGCGTCAAACGCGGCTGCGGCGCTTTCTGCCTTGTGTGGAGGTTCGGGTGTTGGGCAGGCTCCCGAGCTTCCACAGAAGGCAGCCCCTCGACTCGCTTCGCCCTTCGCAAGCTCAGGGCTCAGGATTCAAAAACTTCCACACAGCGCGGAACGCGCTGAATTTAAAAATCAAAAATCAAAAATCAAAATTGTAGAGACGCGCTATGGCGCGTCTTTTCTTCAGAAACCCGCGCGCAAACACGTTTCTTACGAAATTGGCAAAAAAGAAGCAATTCCTCAGGAAAAAATTATCCAAGAAAAAATCAGAAAGCCAAAAAAAACAAAAATTGCAGAGGTAAAAACTGAGAGGAAGCCGCTGAAGGAGAAAAAAAGGGGAGTGCAAGGAGTAATGCAATTTGCATTGGCAAAAGCCTCGTACCTTCTTTTAGTTTTGGGTTTTGTGGGATTTTGCTTCACATATGGGCCGGTCATAACGGCTGAAAGCCGTTTCCAATTTAAAAAAATACTAACTAATACTATCAAATACTATCCAATACTAACTAATACTAACAAAAAAAATATCCACGAAAATTCAAAATTAACGGAATTGCCAGATACCGCAATTAACGAAGAATTGCAAAAAGAGTTGGAGGCGGTCAATTTTCCCTCGGATATGGCCATTGTTATTCCCAAAATTGAGGCTTCCTCGGAGTTTGTCCCAAACGTGGATGCGGGGAATTATGAGGAGTACATGGAAGCTTTGCGCCGCGGCGTGGCTCATGCTCAGGGAACAGCGCTTCCCGGCATGGAGGGAAACGCGTATTTTTTCGCCCATTCGGCGGGAAATCTGTTTGACATTGCCCGCTTTAACGCCGTTTTTTATTTAATTACAAAGCTTGAAAAAGGGGACGCGATTTATGTTAAATTTGGGAATGAACGCTTTAAATACACAGTTTTTGACAAGCGCGAAGTTAACCCGGCTGATGTTGGATATTTAACGAGGGAATTGAGGGGGTTAAGGGAGGTTGGGGAAATAGGGGAAATTAAAAAAGGAGATAGGATTTTGACGCTTCAGACTTGTATCCCCCCTGGAACTGACTGGAGGAGGCTACTTGTCTTTGCGAGGATTGAGCAAGATTAGATTAATCTTAAGTTGATCTTGAACTATGCTTCCCTCGCGCCTGAGGCCTCCGGCCTCAACTCGCGAGGAGCGCAAGTTCGGGGCAGGCCCCTGGGACTGACTGGAAAAGGCTGCTTGTTTTTGCTAAAATTGAAGAATAAGCAACCCATAATCAGTCTAAACTAATCGAAAAATGATGCTGAAATTAGGTTTCTAAAAACAGCAAAAAAGTCAAAAATTACAGTTGTTAGTTTGTTAAAAATTTAGAACATTTTTAAGTTTAAATTGATAAGATTGTTTTGTTTTTCTCTCA
>JBGSIU010000057.1:0-24707 GCA_041742375.1 Patescibacteria group bacterium | reverse complement strand
TGAGAGAAAAACAAAACAATCTTATCAATTTAAACTTAAAAATGTTCTAAATTTTTAACAAACTAACAACTGTAATTTTTGACTTTTTTGCTGTTTTTAGAAACCTAATTTCAGCATCATTTTTCGATTAGTTTAGACTGTGTTGTATAACTATTGATATATTGCTATATTGTTATTATGAATTTTGGCTTAAAAAAAATTCATTTTTTTTATATCGCTCTGGGGATATTTATCATTGTTTTATATTTTTTCCGCCTTTTTTGGCCAGTTCCCGCACTTTATTCCACCCCCGATTTTGGCCACTCAGACTTATGGCACTTTAATATACCGATGAGAAAAATCTATTGGGAAGCTTTGCAAAAAAACCAGCTGCCGTATTTTGACCAAAGAATAGGAAATGGTTTTCCTATTTTAGCTGAAAATCAAATTGGCGCTTTTAATTTACAAAATTTAATTCTATACAGATTTTTGCCTTTTGTGACAGCGTTTAATTTGTCCTATGTCTTAATTTTCGCAACTGCATTTATTGGCTGTTATTTATTATTTTCAGAATTTAGGATTATCCCATTTTTAAGCTTTGCCGGAGCGCTAATTTTTACATTTTCCGGATTTTTCGCAACCCACATTACCCATCCTAATCTAATTCACACGGCGTCTTATTTTCCATTGTTGTTTTTTCTGCTGGAAAAATGGACAAAATCTCCCTCCTTGTCATTCCCGCGTGAGGCGCGGGAATCCAGTTTCTATATTATTTTATTTATCTTTTTTCAAGCCCAGTGTTTTCTCGCCGGCTTTCCGCAGTTTTTTCTAATTATTAATTTTTTCTTTTTTTTATATCTTTTTTTCACCCGCCACTCCTTTCATCCTGATTCCTTCCCATGTCATTCCGGCGAAGGCCGGAATCTATGTAATAAAAACGGTAAGAAGTTCTGGATTCCCGTTTTTCCTCAAGAGGACTATAGCACGGGAATGACAAAAATTGGGAAGAATAATTTAATAATTTTTTTAATATCTATGGTGATTACCCTCATCCTCTGCCTCCCTCAAATTATTCCGTCCTTAAAATTTATTAGTGATGCCGGAAGATCAAATGGCGTTTCCCTTGATGCGCTTTCGGCTTTTCCGTATCACCCGAAACATCTGCTTTCCTTTTTTAACCCGTATATTTTCGGCAATCCAAAATTTGGCACCTATCCCGTTTTTAACGCCGACTGGGGAATTTTCTGGGAATCGACTTTTTACGTTGGCGCGGCGACTTTTATCGTTTACATTGTTGCGGTAATATTTAATTTTTTTGGTAGAAGTATTACATACCACGCGCCGACGATACTTTCAACTCACAAAACAAAATCCATTTTCAAAATCGGGCTGTTTTCACTTTTCTTAGGTTTTGGCAAATATACGCCATTTTTTTTAATCGTTCAAATGCCAATTTTTAACATGTTCCGCAACCCGGCAAGATTCATATTCTTATTCATGTTTTCAGTTGTTTTTATCGCAATTATGTTTTTAAATAAAATAATACGTTATCATAAAATTTTCACTATAATGACAGCCGCGGCGGTGGCCGAACTTTTTTTTCAATTTTGGTCTTACCATCTCATCCTTCCGGCACATGTCGTATTAAAACCGCCCGAAATCATCAAATATTTAAAACCAAATGATCTTATTTTTTCCTATAACCCTTATGAAAATTGGAATAAAGTGTTTTTAAAAAAAGGGTGGGGAAGCGAAAGAGAAGCGAAGAAATATTTATTTCTCAAAAACCAGATTGATGAAAATATGAATATCCTCTGGAACGCCAAAAATTTTAACGTTTATGCATCATCCTCTCTTAACCGCCAAATGCTTGTTAATCAAAAAATATATCATCTGCTAAATTCGCGGCAAAAGAATAACCAAATCTTCCTCAAAACACGCGATCTTGAAATTTTCAAAAAGCATGGCATCACCGTTATAAATTCTCCGTATAGAATTTTTGCCGATCAATTAGAATTGGAAAAACTATATGTAAATCTTGACCTTAAAATTTATTTCTATAGGATTTCGCCCTTGCCCATCTTGTCGAAAAATCTGAATCTGTACATTGTTTCTCAAGGTTATTAAATGTTTTTTTTGCATAGCTACTTTGCTTTTTATCCAATAGGTATTGAACCGTGTTTAGATATTCCGAACAATAGAATTCCTTCATGCTTTTATCCCCCAGAGTGTGATTGGCTTTCCTGAAATAATCCTTAAGAAAAATCGACTCCTTAAACCAGAGAAAATTATTCTGATAAATCGCTTGATAATCATTTTTTTCATTAAACTCGATTTTGTTAATTATCCCCAAAGGGCGCACTTGATATCCATCGCCAAGATTAATACCAATCGTAAATATTGATTTATTTTTCTTTATTTTTTCAATTATGTCGTAATAATTTTTAGCTTTTTGAAAATCAAGGCCATTTCGCGCTTTAATATAACGCGACTGGTTATTAGCATTAAGATATGATGAAAAAAAATAGATTCTGTTGTCCTTATTTTCTATGTTTTTTAACACATATTCATAATATAAAAAGCAAAAAGTCAACTGGTCCCCTTCAATAAAAACCAAAGAATTCGGGGGAATGCTTCTCTCCACATCCTTAAAATAACTTCGGCAAAGAGTGTTTCTAGACTGGTCAACCTGTTTGTAATGAATCGCAAAAATAAAAAAAGCAATGAGAGATATTATTAAATAAAATAATCGAAGATATAGCTTGTTGAACCGCAGCAAAGAATGAAGAGAAGAGAATACCAAAAGCAGCGCCGCGGCAAATATAATATTAAAATTTAAATACAGCCTTTCAAAAATACTAAATGAATAGTTCTCAATATCATATCGGACAACCGAGATAAAAAAGAGGTTCATCAGAAAAAGCATCAGCAATATTTTAATAATCAGTTGTTTTCGAAAGAAAATAAATAACCATATAAATAAAAATCCGGCAATTGAAAATAACCAAAATTCGTGCCAAAGATTAAAAAGGCATGCAAACAGATTAATAAAAACACTTTTCAGATTCAGCAATACAAAACTAACATCGTGATATTGCATTAGTCCTCCGTAATTAAAGCGAAAAAAGTGGTTGATAACGTCTTCTAATTTTTGAGGATACATCCAAGACGCAGGATTAACATTATTTCTTGCCCAAAAAAAATATAGATACGGGGTTAAGCCAAAAAAAGATATTGCCAACAGCTTAGTGCCAATTATTATTCTCGCTTTTACTGTCGAATAAATATTAAATTGATTATTTTTTTTTATTAGAGCATAAATAAAAACCGGCGCAAGAAGCGCTATTATATGATTATTCGCCATCGCCAGACCAAAAATAAAACTCCAGATAGCTGCGCGCCTCGCGATTAATTCTTTTTTTCGGCATTGAGCAATTTTAATAAGAATGTACACCAGCAGGCAATAAAATAAATCGTGAAGCGAAAAAACTTCGGCAACCAAAGAATATAACCAAAAAGAATAAGAAAAGGCCAAGATTAAAGTGCAGACCACCGACAAAATATATTTATTATTTGAAAGAAGAAGGCACGTTCTATAAAAAAAATAAAGAGCGGCCACGTGAAAGACTGCCGAAAGCAAATTAAGCCGAAATGCGACCTCTTCCCGAATCGGCAATTTCAAAAATAAATGACCGATTAAGTTGTAAAGAGGATAGCCCGGCGGATGGGCAATTCCGCCAAAAAACGCCGTTGTCACAAGCTCTCCCGAATCTCCGAGGGGTAAGACAGTTCTTCCAAGCGTTAAATAATAAATAAAATAAACAAGAAGAAGGGACGGAAAAATTAATAATTTTTTCACAAACAAACCCGTTAATTATTGGGCATTGGCATATGTCAGCGAACCTCCGGCTTTTTTCGCAAATGTCATTTTGTAGCCGCTTACGCTTCCTCCATATTGAATACAAGGGGCAGTTACGGTTACTGTACAAAGCACTATTGCATTGTTTTCTGTCCCATGCGGAAACGTTAGATAATTTGTGAAAGTTCCCGTCGTTAAGTTTGCATACGCAGTTGGATATTCAGAATTATCCGCATAATATCTTTCCAAAGCTGTTCGGAGTCCTTGAATCACAGCTATTCTTTTTGTGTCGTTAGCCGAATCTTGAGCGGCTCTTAATCCAAAAAGGGCAATGGTTGATAAGATTGCGATGACTGATATTACGACCATAAGCTCGATAAGCGTGAATGCTTTTTTCATATAAATTCATGCGGATTTCAAGCCAATTCTTACAGATTAATAAATATTCCTGTGTAAGAAAAATGCCGAATCCAGAGTTAAAATAATTTGTTAATTATAAATATATTTATAGAACATTTCTTCTTCTCGTGTCAAGTGCCAGACTATTTGATCACGTTTACTAAATTAAATAAAGGTAATAAAATGGCGACCGCCATGCCGCCAACCCCGATTCCCAGGCAAACAATCAAAATTGGCTCCATGGCGGCGGTCAACGTCTTTGACCGGCGATCAGCTAATTCGGCAAAATACAAAGACATTCGATACATTGCCTCGTCAAGTTTCCCAGTTTGTTCTCCCATGGACACCATTTGCGCTAAAACTGAAGGAAAAATTGGGAAGCGCTTTAAACTTTCGGAAAGCGTAAAGCCTTTTTCTATTTTTTCGCGGCATTCAAGAATTGCATCGCGAAAAATATTCTCTCCCAAAACATCGGCGGAAATTTTTAAAACTTGGCTTATTGGCACGCCGCTTCCGATTAGACTTCCAAATGTTCGGCAAAAAATCGTTAAAGTCACCTCTTGCTGAAGAGGACCAAGAACCGGAACTTTAAAAGTTAAATTATTATATATGTATTTTAATCGAGGAAAGGTTTTTATTAATTTGGGGATAAAAAAAAGGCTGCCGATAAGGGGGATTCCCAGAAACCAGTAACTTGTCATTAAGTTTGAAATAAAAACCAGAATTTTTGTCGGAAGAGGAAGCTCTGAACCGAATTCAACATACACTTGTGTAATTTTCGGGATAACCATCACCATCATAATTGCTCCGATCACGACCATCATAGTGATAACAATCGCCGGATAAACCATGGCTCCTCTAACTTTTCCGGAAAATTCTTCTTTTGTCTCAAGCGTTTCTGCAAGCTTAACCAACGTTTCCTCAAGCTTGCCCGATGCTTCACCGGCTTTTGAAAGGCTTATATATAAATTATTAAAAATGTCTTTATGAAACTGCAGGGACTCTGAAAATGATGCGCCGCCGGTAATCCGATTAACAATGTCATCAATCGCCGCCTTTAATTTTTCATTTTTCGTCTGCTCGCCAAGATTAGCCAAAGAAGAAGTTAATGTTAATCCGGAAGAAATCATTGTCGCCAGCATCCTGGTGAAAACGCAAATTTCCCGCCCAGACACTCCTTGAATCTTTGAGAGAAGTGAAAATTCAAATATTTTCCGCTGCTTCTTTATTTCTGAAGGAGTTAACCCGTTTTTGCGAAGAATCTCTGCGACTTCTTTTTCCGAAAAAGCTTCAATTTTTCCTTTTTTTATTTGTCCGCTTATTTCACGGGCTTTGTAAAAATAAAAATCAGCCATCTTAAATAACGAGTCTACTAACTCCTAACTTTTGTCTCACATTTTTACCACTGTTTTTGCTTCCATATATCTTTCCAATTCTTGGGGCCTCAAAACCCAGCGCTTTGCTTCGTCAAACGAAACTTTAGACTGCGAAATAAGCCCGGCTAAATATTTTTCCAGAGAAACCATTGAATATTCGGCCGAAGTTTGAATTACATTATCAATTAAATGGGTTTTTCCTTCACGAATAGTGCTTCGCACCGCGCCGGTCGCGGTCAAAATTTCACAAGCCGGCACGCGCCCGCCTTCCAAGCTCGGAATTAACCTTATAGACACAATTGCTTCCAAAACGTTTGATAATTGAAGCCGGATTTGCGATTGCTGATCCGAGGGGAAAACGTCAACAATGCGGTCAATTGTTTGAGCCGCAGAATTTGTATGAAGCGTGGCAAAAACTAAATGGCCGGTTTCGGCAATTGTTAAAGAGGCGGCAATCGTTTCATAATCTCGCATTTCTCCAACCAAAACAACATCCGGATCTTCACGAAGAGCGCTTTTTAACGCTTTATTCCAAGATAGGGTGTCCCAGGTTACTTCTCTTTGGGAGACAAGAGATAATCCTTTTGGAAAAACATATTCGACCGGATCTTCAATTGTGAGGATATTTTTCGTGTGTTTAGTATTAATTTCTTGAATAATTGACGCAATAGTGGTGGTTTTTCCATGGCCGGTCGGGCCAACGATTAAAACAAGCCCTTGGTTAATTTCGGCAAATTTATGGCAAATTGAAGGAAGAAATAATTCGTCGATTGTTTTAATATTTTTAGGAATTAAGCGAAAATCAGCCGCCGCAGTTCCTTGTTGAGTGTAAATATTCACCCTGAAGCGCCAGTTTTCAATCTTATGTGAAAAATCAAATTCTTTATTGGTGGCAAAAATTACTTTTTGTTCAGGAGTTAAAATTTCCTCAATCATTGAAAAAATCATTTCGTGGCTCAAAAGGGGAAATTCATTTATCGGATACAATTTCCCGCTTATTCTGATTGTGGGATTATATCCTGCAATTAAATGCAAATCAGAAGCATTCTTATTAATTGCAACCTGTAGTAAATCATTAATCTTAAACATCTTAATGCAAAAATTTGATTTATTTTCTTATTCCTGCGCAACGCGCAGCACTTCCTCAATCGTTGTTAATCCATCAAGCACTTTTAAATATCCATCTTGCAGAATAGTGATCATTCCCTCTTCAATCGCCTTTTTTTCAATTTCACCAACAGAACTTTTTTCTAATATCAATTTAACAATTCCGTCAGTAATCGGGAGCACCTCAAAAATTCCAAAGCGGCCGAAATATCCGGTCTTTGCGCACTCGGCACATCCGATTCCTTTATATAACTTTATTTGTTTCCCTTCTGGAAAAAATTTTCCTAGAACCTGCTTCATTCCTTCGATTACCGAGGGATCAGGATCATATTCAGTTTTGCAACTGTTACAAATCTTCCGGCAAATCCGCTGAGCCACCAAACAATTTAATGATGAAGCGATCAAAAAATTTTCCGCTCCCATATCCAAAAGGCGGGGAATCGCTCCTGAGGCGGAATTTGTATGAAGGGTGGAGAAAACCAGATGCCCGGTGAGAGCGGCTTGAATCGCAAGAGTGACTGTTTCCGAATCACGAATCTCTCCGACCAAAATAATGTTTGGATCTTGCCGCAAAAAAGCTCTTAGGCCGGACGCAAACGTGAGTCCTGCGCCTGGATTGACTTGGACCTGATTGACTCCGTTAATTTGATATTCAACAGGATCTTCAATTGTGGAAATATTAACACGGGAAGTGTTTAGAATCGCAAAAATTGAATAGAGGGTTGTGGTTTTCCCACTCCCTGTTGGTCCGGTGATTAAAATAATTCCATGGGGTTTTTTCATATTTTCTTCCAAATGTTTTAAAGCAGTTCCTCTTAAACCTAAATCTGGCAATGATGGCACTTTTGAAGTTTTTCGAAGAAGCCTCATCACGACTTTTTCGCCATTGACGGTGGGCAGTGTTGAGATGCGAAGATCGACTTCCGTATCACCAACCTGAAAATTAAAACGCCCATCCTGAGGAATTCGTTTTTCATCTATTTTAAGCCCGGAAAGAATTTTAATGCGCGAAATCACCGCTTCGTGAATATTTTTGGGCAATGTCAATTTTTCCTGCAAAATTCCGTCGATGCGGTAGCGAACGCGGGTTTTATCAGGCAATGGTTCAAGATGAATATCAGAAGCGCGGGTTTTAACGGCAAATTCAACCATAGTGGAAACAATTTTTGCCACCGGTGCTTCACGCACCATTTCTTTAAATTGTTCAATATTGGTAAATGCTTCTTCCTCTTCGCCAAATTCTTTTTTCGACTCAATCACCGCCTCGGAAACTTCAGAGCTTAATCCTTGACCATAAAGCTCGGTAATTGCCAAATCAATGTCATGTTCCGTTCCAATAAAAGGTTTAACTTTATAGCCAGTTTTTCTTTCCAAAAATTCTATTGTTTGAACGTCGAGAGGGTCTTTCATCGCCATGTCGATTGTTTTTGCCGTTTTATCAAATTTCATCGGAAAAACCGCATATTTGCGTGCAAGAGTTTCGGAAAAAAACTGGCTGGATTCCGGATTGAAAGACACATCTTTTAAAAAGAATGTGGGAATTTTATAGAAGATCGATTTTGCTTTAACTAAATCTTCGGGTTTAACGAAATCATGTTCTTCAACCAGCTGTTCCTCGGTTTTATTATTGTTTACCGACTCCATCTTAATCATCGACAACTGGTCTTCGGTGATGGCTTTGTTTTTAAATAAAACGTCAGCAAAAGTTAAATTTGTATCTTGGGCAGAAAGCATATATACCCGTCTTACTGCATTTTGCAATAATTTTCCATAATTTAGATTGCAAAATCAGTTTAGACGGAGTTATAATTTTGCTATTTTCAGTGCAAAGATTATATTCATTAATTATGAAGTATAATTTCGTAATAGTCAAGAAAAAATTGTTAGATTGTTGAATTGTTAAAGGGGTTATGCCTTTTGGTGATTTAGCGATTAAACAATGCGCAGGCAATTTGATTCCCAGACTCTTTGTTTCAAATAGCAGCACGGCAATACAAACAAATATTGATTTGCTTATTGAAAACTACAAGATGTCTCTTTTTGATGTCTTAAAAATAGGCGAATTTGGCTCGGCTATTAAAATTGAAACCATTCGTGATTTAAAAAAAACGCTCTTTTTAAAACCTGCACAAGGAAAATATCGAGGAATTGTTATTTATAATTCTCAAAATCTCACCACCGAAGCGCAAAATTCTCTTCTTAAAATCTTAGAAGAACCTCCGGAGAGCACCCTGATTATTTTAGCCGCGCCAAATGAAAATTTACTTTTACCTACTATTATAAGCAGATGCGAAATCGTACGAATTCAAAGTTCAAAGCTCAAAGTTCAAAGTTCCAAACAAAATATCCGTGGTAATCCGCTGGAAATCCGTGTTAATCAACTTGATATTGGTGAACGTTTTAAGCTCGCAGAAGAGCTAACAAAAAAACAAGATAAAGAAGAAGCGCTTGAAGAAGTGCGAAAAAGGGTGGAAAAATGGCTAGAAAATCAAGCCTTTGAATTAAAAAAAATGATCACGGAAAACAATTTAGACAATTCCTTAATTAGTAATTTAAAAATTATTGTTCATACGCAAAAACAGATTAAGCAAAATTTAAATTTAAGATTGGTTTTAGAAAATTGTTTTTTAAATTTATGTTGAAAATCTTCAGCAACCTGTTATAATTAATTAAATAATCTCAAGGAGTGAGATTATTATTTTTGTTAATTATTTATGGCTAAACAGAAATCTTCTTACTCTGGAGAGTCAATTACTGTTCTTGAAGGACTGGAACCGGTTCGAAAGCGGCCGGCAATGTATATTGGCTCAACCGATATTTACGGCGCTCATCATTGCTTGACTGAAATTATCGATAACTCAACTGATGAAGCTCTCGCCGGTTTTGCTAAAAATGTTTGGGTGACAATCCACAAAGACAATTCTGTAACCGTGATTGATGATGGGCGAGGCATTCCAATTGATCTCATGCCGCAATATAAAAAAAGCGCTTTGGAGATTGTGATGACGCGCCTTCATGCTGGGGGAAAATTTGATTCTAAAAACTATAAAGTTTCAGGAGGCCTTCACGGAGTCGGCGCCTCTTGCGTTAACGCTTTATCAGACGCTCTCACGGTTCAAGTTAAACGGGAGGGAAAAATTTACGAACAAAAATATAAAATCGGGCACCCCCTGGCTGATGTTAAACCAATTGGAAAAATTTCCGAAAGCGATTCTTTAAAAAACGGAACAAAAACAACATTTCATCTTGACCAAACAATTTTTTCAACCATTGCATTTGATTTTGAAACAGTTAAAAAATCGTTAAGAAACCGAGCATATTTAATCCGCGGGATTTTTTTCCATTTAAAAGATGAGAGAAGCGAAACCGACGGCGTGTGCAATTTTTACTTTGAGGGCGGAATTAAATCTTTGACAGAGCATCTTAATCGCAATAAAGGTCCCCTTCATGAACCAATTTATATGGACAAAGAGGAAGGCGACCTGGCTGTTGAAATTGCCATCCAATATAACGACACGATTAACGAAAATGTTGAAGGATTTGTCAATGTGATCCCGACTCCTGAAGGAGGAACTCATCTCACCGGATTCAGATCAGCTTTAACGCGCGCCATTAATGACTATGGAAAAAAAATTGGCGCTTTTAAAAATGGCGACGACGCGGTGACCGGAGAAGATGTTAAAGAAGGATTAACGGCGGTTATTTTTGTTAAAATGCCCGGGGACAAAGTCCAATTTGAAGGACAAACAAAAGCAAAATTGGGAAATGCCGAAATTCAAACCTTTGTTCAGACAAACCTTAAAACTTTTTTAGAACAATATTTTGAAGAAAATCCAAGCGTGGCAAAGCGTATTCTTGAAAAAGGTTATCTTGCCGCTAAAGCCCGCCTTGCCGCTAAAGCCGCCAAAGATGCGGTGCTTCGCAAAGGGGCGCTTGACGGGGCTAGCTTACCTGGAAAATTAGCAGATTGCCAAGAAAAACGCTCGGAAAATTCAGAACTTTATATTGTCGAAGGCGATTCGGCAGGAGGAAGCGCTAAACAGGGAAGAGATAGAAAGTTTCAGGCAATTTTACCTCTTGGCGGAAAAATATTAAACACCGAGCGCGCCAGGCTTGACAAAATAATCGCTTTTGAAGAATTAAAAGACTTGATCACGGCTTTGGGGATGGGAATTGGGGAAACGATTAATATCGAAAAACTCCGCTATCATCGCGTTATCATCATGTGTGATGCAGACGTTGACGGCCAGCACATTACCACTCTTCTTTTAACATTTTTTTATCGCCACTTGCCGTCAATTATTGAAAACGGCTATCTTTATATCGCCCTTCCCCCGCTTTATAAAATTACAGTCGGCAAGCAAATGGGCTATGCATATTCTGAAGATGAAAAAGATGAAGTAATTGCTGAGATTAAAGCATTGGCTCATGCCGGGCCGAATACAGTGGTTAATATGCAAAGATATAAAGGTCTTGGCGAGATGAATCCGGAACAACTTTGGGAAACAACCATGAACCCAACAAATCGCAGTTTAAAAAAAGTTAACATTGAAGACGCAGAACATTCCGACGAAGTGTTTACAATGCTCATGGGAGATGAAGTTCCACCACGCAAGCGGTTTATTCAACAACACGCAAAGCTAGCGAATTTAGATATATAACATATAAAAAAATATATTCGAAATTCGAAGCACGAAATCCGAAACAAATTAAAAATTCAAATTTTTTAAATTTCAAAATGTTTTTAATTTAGAATTTTTGTTATTTGAATTTGTTTCGAGTTTCGAATTTAGAATTTCGAAATTTAGTCTCATGGATATCCAACTGATTGCTCTTTTTACGGCGCCTGCAACTGCTATAATTGCCCTTCTTTACGGACTTTTTCTTGCTCTAAGAGTCGTAAAAGCCGAAGAAGGAAATAAAAATTTAAAAAAAATTGCCCGTGCAGTCTCTGACGGCGCAATGGCCTATCTGAAAAAACAATTTAGCGTGGTTTTCCCATTCATAATTGTTTTAGCTGTGGCGATTTATTTTGGACTGGGAGCCGGAATTGCAATCACTTTTGTTCTTGGAGCAATATTTTCAGCAATAATCGGTTATTTTGGAATGTGGATTGCGGTCAAAGCAAATGTGAGAACGGCAAATGCGGCTCAAAAAGGACTTAATCCGGCATTAAAAATTGCATTTGGGGCAGGAACTGTTAATGGAATGCTCGTTGTCGGCCTAGGACTTTTGGGCGTGTCATTAATTTATATGTGGGCGTATTTTTCCTATATCGCGGCTGGCGCTGATATGGTGGCGCGCCAAGCAACAACCGTTCTTGTGGGTTATGGTTTTGGCGCCGCGCTTCTTGCGCTTTTCATGAGAGTTGGAGGCGGAATTTTTACTAAAGCGGCGGATGTGGGAGCGGATTTAGTTGGCAAAGTGGAAAAGGGAATCCCCGAAGACGACCCACGAAATCCAGCAACAATCGCAGACAACGTTGGAGACAATGTTGGCGACTGCGCCGGAATGGCAGCTGATGTTTTTGAAAGCTATGCTTTAACCATTGTCGCTGCCATGATCTTGGGAGGCGCCATGTTTGGGCTCAAAGGTGTCGTTTTCCCGCTTCTTGCCAGAAGTGCGGCAGTTTTAACTTCAATTTTGGGATCATTTTTTGTCAAAGCAAAAAACGATCAAGAAGATCCAATTAAACCATTAATTCGCGGATTTCTTGTATCAGCTGTCGCCGCAGTTATTATCTTCATGGGGCTAGCATATTATTTACTTCAAGAACCACGCGCTGGATATGCGGCCATTACTGGAATAATCGCCATGGTTGCTCTTTTATTTATCACCAAGTTTTATACTGGACCTGGAGAAAAACCAGTTGTTGCCATTGCGACGGCTTCTAAAACCGGAGCAGGAACGAATATCATTTCGGGAATTTCACTGGGAATGGAATCGACTTTTGTTTCTGTTTTGGTCGTGGCCGGCGCGATTTATGCCGGTTATTTATTTTTGGGGTTTTATGGAATTTCTTTAACCGGCATGGGAATGCTCGCCACAACAGGAATTATTATGGCTCTTGACACTTTTGGACCGATTTCGGACAATGCCCAAGGAATGGTTGAAATGGCAGGTTTAACTGGAAAAGCGGCGGAAGTCACCGGAGATCTAGATGCAGTCGGCAACACAACCAAAGCTTTGACAAAAGGATTTGCGGTTGGATCGGCAGCCGTTGCGGCCAGTTCGCTCTTTGCGACATATTTTGAAGCTACCGGCCTAAATACAATTGACATCGCATCCCCAAAAGTATTTATCGGTTTACTCTTGGGGGCGGCATTGCCATTTTTATTTAGTTCGCGATTAATCGGTTCTGTCGGCCGAGCGGCATTTGAGGTGGTTGAAGAAGTGCGGCGCCAATTTCGAGAAATTAAAGGAATTATGCAGGGAAAGGCAACTCCTGATTATTCACGAGCAGTCGCAATTGTTACGGCCGCCGCCCAACGAGAATTAGTCATTCCTGCTTTGATGGTCGTCACAATGCCAATTATTGTTGGAGTTCTTGGCGCCCAAGCCTTAGGCGGATTTTTAGGAGGAGTTGTTGTTTCCGGATTAACGCTTGCGTTTTTCATGTGCAACACCGGCGGCGCTTGGGATAACGCAAAAAAATATATTGAAGATGGTAATTTTGGCGGAAAAGGATCAGACACTCATAAAGCCGCAGTGGTTGGAGATACTGTCGGCGACCCATTAAAAGACACGGCAGGCCCAGCCTTAAACCCGATGATGAAAATTGTGCAGATTGTGGCGCTTCTTATTGCGCCATTTGTTATTTCAATAATTGGAAAATAATAAAATTGTTATATTGCTAAAAAGATTTTTTTTGTGTAGAGACGCATGATCCATGCGTCTCACGTAAATCGAATTGAAGAAAAACGGATAAAAAGAATGAAGAAGATTCTTAAAATTTTTGCAATTTATTTATTATCAAAATTAATTAGTATTTTTATTGTTTATGTTTGGCTTTTGATTGATAAGACTGATTATGGATTAGGTGGAGGCGTTGTAATGTTTTTTGTTTTTATTAGTTCATCGTGGATTTTATCAATCGTTTTTGCTTATTTAATTGAAAAAAAACAAAGGCTAAATCTTATCGCATTAACAATCATCATAACTTTATTACTTGACTCAATAGTTTTACCTTTTGGTTTATATAAAGTTATATCATATTTCACATTGTTAAAATACAATAACTTTAATTACACGCCAGGCGTTTACATCGTAAAATAAATAATCAAATTAATTTAGTAATTAAAAATTTAATCATTTAAAATTGATTAGAAATTAAAAATTAAAATTTTTTTAATATGTCAAACATCGGAAATATCGTTCAAACAGAGATCACGACCGAAATGCAAAAGTCATACCTTGACTATGCCATGAGCGTCATTGTAGCGCGGGCTTTGCCGGATGTGCGAGACGGACTAAAACCAGTGCACCGAAGGATTTTATACGCCATGATGAAGATTGGACTAACTCATAGTGCTAAATATTCAAAAAGCGCAAAAGTGGTCGGAGAAGTCCTTGGAAAATATCACCCTCATGGCGATCAGGCTGTGTATGACACAATGGTGCGCCTGGCGCAGGAATTTTCACTGCGTTATCCTTTAATTGACGGCCAAGGAAATTTTGGATCAGTTGATGGCGATTCGGCCGCCGCAATGAGATACACTGAATGCCGCTTAGCAAAAATATCTGATGAGATGCTTGCCGACATTGACAAGGAAACTGTTGATTATATTGACAACTTTGACGCCACATTAAAAGAACCCAAAGTCCTTCCGGCGCGGTTGCCTAATTTGCTCCTTATGGGATCAGAAGGAATTGCCGTGGGCATGGCAACCAAAATTCCGCCTCATAATTTAAACGAAGTTATTGATGCAATTAATTATTTAATTGAGAAAATTAAAATTGAAAAAAAAGATAAAGAATTAAATCTTTTAAATGAAGTCCCTCTTGAGGAAATAATGGAGTTTATCAAAGGACCGGATTTCCCAACAGGAGGCGCAATTTATAATATTCGGGAAATCATGGCCGCCTATTCAACCGGCAAGGGAAAAATAATGTGCCGCGGAATTGCCAAGATTGAAGAAATGGATAATGGAAAAAACGCGATCATTATTTCTGAACTTCCATATCAGGTCAATAAAGCTCACCTTGTTGCCAGAATTGCCGATTTGGTCCGTGAAAAACGCTTGGAAGGAATTTCCGATTTAAGAGATGAATCTGACCGCCACGGCATTCGCGTTGTCATTGAATTAAAACGCGATTCCCGGCCAAAATCAGTTTTGAATAATTTATATCAACATACCGAACTGCAAACCAGTTTTCCGGTCAACATGGTTGCCCTTGTTGATGGCACTCCTCAAACTTTGTCCTTAAAAACAGTTTTGGAACAATATATTAAACATCGCCACGAGGTCACAACCCGGAGAATTGAATTTGAGTTAAAAGAAGCTAAAGATCGCCTTCACATTTTAGAAGGTTTAAAGATTGCCCTTGACCACCTTGACGCCGTCATTAAAACAATTCGTGAAAGCAAATCGGCAGATGAAGCAAAAACGAATTTAATGGCGCGTTTTAAACTTTCTGAACTTCAGGCAGTAGCCATTCTTGATATGCAGCTTCGGCGTTTAGCCGCCCTGGAACGAAAAAAAATCGAAGACGAATATGAAGCCACGTTAAAATTTATTAAAAACTGCGAGGATCTTCTTCTTCATCCGGAAAAAATATTAAAGATAATCCGCGTAGAACTTGCCGAGCTTAAGGAAAAATATGGCGACGAGCGCCGGACTAAAGTCTTTAAAATGGACTTAAAAGATTTTCATGAAGAAGATTTAATCCCTAACGAAGAAACAGTTGTGACAATCACCAAAACTGGATACATTAAGCGCGTGTCGCCAAAAGCATATAAAATGCAAGGGCGCGGCGGCAAAGGCGTCGTTGGCATGACAACAAAAGATGATGATGAAATTTCTTTTCTCTTAACCGCCAACACTCATGATGACGTTTTATTTTTCACGAACCGCGGCAAAGTTTATCAAATCAAAGCTTGGGATCTTCCCGAAACAACACGCCAAGCAAAAGGCCAGGCAATCATTAATTTAATTAATATTGAACAGGGAGAAAAAATCCAGGCAACGATAAATTACAACCCTAAAGAAGCAGAAAAATTAAAATATGTCTTTTTAGCAACCGAAAAGGGAACAGTGAAAAAAAGCGCGCTAGACCAATTTGGCAATATCCGTTCAACCGGCTTAATTGCCATTAAACTTGAAGCTGAAGACAGCCTTTGCTGGGCAATATTATCAAGCGGCTCAAACCATATTTTCCTCGCGTCTTATGAAGGCAAGTCAATCCGTTTCCATGACAAAGAGGTTAGGCCGACGGCACGCGACACCCAGGGCGTGCGCGGAATTCTTCTTAAACCCAATGACTATGTCATTTCCATGGATGTGATTGATCCGGGAGCAACTGACACCCTCATTTTAACTGCTATGGAAAACGGCAAAGGCAAAAAAACCCGTGTTTCCGAATGGAAACTCCAAGCGCGAGGCGGATCAGGCATTAAATCTGCTGAGGTAACCGCCAAAACCGGCAAAGTTGTTTGCTGCAATGTGATTCCGCCTGAAGCCGAAAATATTCTTTTAACTTCACGCCACGGCCAAATGATTAAACTTGAATCAAAACGGATTCCAAAGCTTTCCCGCTCAACAACCGGCGTGATTTTAATGAGATTCGCCAAAGGGGGCGACAAATTGGCAGCGGTCACGTATATTTAATTTGAAATTCATCTCTTTTTTTGTCATCCCAGACAACCATATTATTTTTTTATAATAATTGATCTGGGATCCAGGTATTTTGTGAAAATTAACTGTTTACATCTTCGAGACAAAATTGCCTCAGGAATTAAAAATGATGTTGAGAAATTAAAATCCCGCGGCGTTATACCGAAATTTGCCATCATTCAGATTGGCAACTATCCGCCATCAGATGTTTACGTGCGCGTGAAAATGAAAAAAGCCAAAGAGGTAGGAATAAATGCAAAGCATTTTTCTTTTCCCCTTAATACACCCCCAAATTCCCTTATTAACCTTATTTCTAAACTTAATTCTGATTCGACCATTCACGGCATCATAATTCAGCGTCCCCTTTCTTCTGGTTTTGACGAACCTCGCCTTCAATCCCTTATTGACCCAAAAAAAGACATTGACGGCCTATCGGAAAATTCTTCATTTGACCCGCCTGTCGCCCTTGCCGTTGCCGAAGTACTCAGGCATATTTTTTCCTCTACTGACTACCGACTACTAACTACTAACTGTTATCTTGTGGTGGTGGGGAAGGGAAGAACCGCCGGCGCACCAGTCTATAAATATTTTTCCGGTCACCCCTATTCCCCTGATTCTCCCAATCACCCTTTTTCCGTTGTCCAAATTGACTCCAAAACAAAAAACCCCGACGAAATTTTAAAATCCGCCGACATCGTCGTCTCCTGTGTGGGAAAACCAAATATCGTACGAGCTGACAACATTAAAAAAGGAGTGATTTTAATTTCAGTTGGGCAACACACTGAAAAAATTAAAAATTACGAATTACGAATTACGAATAATAATTTAAAATTGAAAATTGAAAAATTGATTGAAAATTTAAAATTAAAAATTGAAAATTCGGGAAAACATGAGCAAAAAGCAATTTGGGTTGGGGATTACAATGAAGAGGAAATTATGCAGATTGCATCTGCATACGCTCCCACCCCCTACGGCATTGGTCCTTTAAACGTCATTTTTCTGTTGAAAAATGTTGTTAATGCGGCAAATTCCTAATCCCTCGTTTCAATATTTTTATTTCCGCTGTGAAACCTCTCGTGCACTTTCTTCAGTTGAAAATTCGTCACATGGGTGTAAATTTGGGTTGTGGCAATGTTTTTGTGGCCGAGCATTTCTTGGACTGACCGAAGATCGGCTCCATGAATGAGTAAATCTGTCGCAAAAGAATGGCGAAGCCCGTGAGGGGATATTTTAATGGGCAATCTCACTTGTTTCACATACTTGTCAACCAGCCTTTGCACGCTTCGTGATGTAATCCGCATCTTTTCACCATAGTTTAGGTTGTCCTGACCGCCCGAATAGCGAATAAAAAGCGGCCGAAAAGTATCTTCGCGCACCGCCAAATATCTTTGAAGCCAATGAACTGCCGATTCTGACAAAAACACAACGCGAGGTTTTTGGCCTTTACCAATTACTCCAAATTCCCGTGTCTGAAAATTGATTTGATCGCGATTCAAACGGCAAAGTTCTGACACGCGAAGACCTGTTGAAAATAGCGTTTCAAGGATAGCTTTGTCGCGAAGGCCGGCTGGAGTCGAAATTGAAGGCGCATTAAGCAATGTCTTAACTTGCTCATCGCTTAGAAATTTTAAAGATTTGGCGTCAACCTTGGGTAAATCAATTTTTTCCGGAGCTAAAACGTGATAATCGTTCTTAATAAGCCATTTTAAAAAGCTTCTCAGGGCAATAACATAATAATTTTGCGTCACTTTCATCAAAACTTGATTTTGCTTGTCAACTTTGCTTGCCAAATATACGCGGAATTTGCGGATGGTATTTAGATCGACATTTTCAATAGATTTTCGCGGATAAACCTTTGAAAGCCAATTTTCAAATATGTTTAAGTAATGTTTATAATCACGGATCGTTAATTTTGAACAATTGCGTTCAATTTCTAAATATTCCATGAAAGATTGGATTAAATTTTGCAATGTTTCCATAAATGCAATTTAATTCTATCAAATTATTCTGAAAAACTCAGAACACTCAGACAACCAGAATATCAGAAATTCTGACAATCTGACGCATCCGATTACCCGATATTCAGAGTTTTCAGAGTTTTCTGACTAGCCTCAAATTTAAAGGCCAGAATTTGACATTAGACGGCTTATAATCACAAAGGATAGATAACTCATCATCTATAGTTTATCTCGTAGGGACAAAATATTTAGTTTCTTCTTTATTTTATATTCTTGTCTGCAGGGAAGACCGATAATCACAAAATTAAAAATCAAAAATCAAAGATCAAAAAGACAAAAAAGAAAGGTTAAGATAAAAAGAGAAATTGATTTTTTATTTGCGTAGTTTATGATTTTTAATTCGTAATTATTTTTTTAATTCTTAATTTTTAATTCATAATTCTGGTTATTTTGGTAATCCACCGGCCACTGCTACTTATCCCCAAAACTAACCTACTCGTCGCAAAAGTATTATTGTGCGACATTAGAAGTAAGCCTACCTACTTGTCCACAATTAGCCAAGTTATGGGTCTCGCTTCGCGTGCTCAAAATCATCATATCTCTTTGTAAAGAGAAGAAGAATCTGCGCTAGCTTTTACTTCTCATATTGATACGCCCGTCAAAAAATGTTATTAACCTTTTTATTTGTACTAATTATTTAAATTATTAATACCCCTTTAACTAAACTGTGTAAATAAATATGTTAGTTCGGTTTTCAATCGTGTGGCATGGCGCTTCTTCTCATTTAGCGCTTCTTTACAATCTAAATTAATATATTTAAGGCGGAATATTATTGATTTAATGAGTAATTTATTTCTAAGGGGATGGTGAATTAGCGCATATTTACAATCTAATTTATCAATATTGAGGCTAACTTCTGCTCGTTTGAATCTATGCAGTTCTAAATAATTTAGCTTGTATTTACAAGCTATTCTCGTATTTTCTAGGCTGCCCCTCGTTTCCTTTATACATAAGTCCTATAGTTATTTATCCACATTATCAAACTATATCAAACTGCTCTACCCTGCGTCTTGAAGCTTATTTTCCACGCGGATTAATAAAGTTTTCCATGTTCTCTTCCCTTTCTATCAACAAACTCAAGTTCCGGCTCCTATTTTTAATTTATTAATTACTTTAGTTGAAGATTCGGAAGGATTTTTTGCGTTGAATAAAACCGTCTGCCAGCCGCGTTTTTTTGCCGGAGCCAGGTTTTTTTGTTCATCATCAACTAATAAAATTTCCTCGGGTTTCGCGCCGCATGCCCCTTCTGCAATTTTATAAATTTTCATATCCGGCTTGGCAATACCTGTGTCGCAGGAAGAAATAATTTTTACATATTCAATTTTCGGAATTATTTTTTTCTCGATTAAGCGGAACGTCATTCCTTTATAAATATTTGTTAAAATGCCAACCCTGTGTCTTTTGGCAATGGTTTTAACCAAAAAGTGGGCATCTTTGATCGGAGAATAATCTTTTATCCACGATGCAAAAAATTCAAAATCACAGCCGTCATATATTTTTAATTCTCGGGTTATAATCCTCCAGAATTTTTTTGAATCAATTTTCCCCTTAATAAGATCTTCGTGATTTTTACGAAAAATTTTCAGGAAGTCTTCCCTTTTTTTTTCAAAAATTTTGGAAACATTTCCAAAAATGTTTTCTTCAGAAAAAAGAACTCCTCCAAGATCGAAGTAAATAAATTTAATCATTTTGTTTGTAATATTATTTATTTATTATTATAGCACGAATTTTAGGTAAATTTCGCTCTTTTTATCAACACGCAGTACGTAAATTACAAAGCATGATATTATTTAGTAGTAAAAAATATTATTTTTTTGTTATGTGGATTTTATTTTCCTTTTTCACAGCATTTTGTGAAACAGCCAAAGATTTAATTGGCAAAAAAGCCAGCATTAAGGTTAATGAATATGTGATGGCTTTTGCCCTGCAGCTTTTTGCGGCACTTGTTCTTTTTCCAATTCTTTTAATTTCTGGCATTCCAAAAATCCAACCGCTATTTTGGATTCTATTTATTTACGGCGCGGTTTTTTCCCTTCCGGCTTGGAGCATTTTATACATGAAGGCAATCAAGCTCTCTCCTCTCTCGCTTTCTATTCCCATGCTTTCTTTTGTCCCAATTTTCACAACAATCTTCACGATCATTTTTGAGCGAAAAGCACCAACCGTTTTTGGATGGACAGGAATTATTTTAATTACTGTTGGCCTTTATTTAAGCCGCCTGAACAAAGAAAAAATCACACAAAATATTTTTTTGCCAATTTTAAGCATTCGGGAGGAACCTGGAAGCCTTTGCATGCTTGGGGTTTCATTTATCTGGGGGATTGGCGGCACTGTATCAAAATTTTCAACCACCACCTCTTCCCCACTTTTTTCTTCATTTATGTCTTGCTTTGGCGCCACTTTCACGCTTTACATAATTGCCAGATTTAAAACAAAAGTTAATTTGTACATTTTAAAGGAAAATTTCTTTGGCCTTTTTGCTCTTGGCGGATTAAATGGTTTTTCGGAATTTTTTATGCGAACAGCACTTTTAACTGGCTATGTTCCATTTGTGTCATCGTTAAAAAGAAGCAGCATGCTTTTTACCGCCATTTCTGGGAAATTCTTTTTTCATGAAAAACTGGGAAAAATTCAATCTTTTGGCATCTTCCTCATGTTCGCCGGAGTTTTATTCTTGGTGATTTTTAAATAATTTTTCCTTAATTTTAAATTTTGATTTTTAAATTTTAAATTCAAAAATTCTTCAGAATTTTTGCGTATCCGCCACAACCATGAAACAACCAATGAGCGGTACGCGTCACAGTTGTCGTAGACACGCCGCATTTTTTGGCAATTTGCAAGTATGATTCGCCCGTCAAAAGTAGGCGGGCGATTTCCAAACGATTAGCAAATTCTTCAATTTCGGGCAGAGTCAGAAGATCACGCAAAAAACTCGCCGCTTCCCTCTCATTTTTAATTTTGGCAAACGCCTGGCACAATCTTTTTTCCTTTTCATTTCGCGGCGCATAATTTTCAGTTTGAGAAAAAATAATTTTCTTATTTTTCATAATTTTATAAATATTTAATAAAATCTTTTGGCGACAAATCAATTTCATTTAATATTTTTCGCAGCAATCCTCTGCCAATATCTTTTGTGTGTATTGGTACAACTGTTGTTTTTCCATCAGAAAGTCTTTTAAAAAACCGATGGCTACCGCTTTGTCTTGTTTCGTTAAAACCTAACTTTTGAAGAACTTTAATTAACTCGCGAGGCTTAACAATTGGAAGCTTTGGCATTTACTTTTAGGCAAAAGCAAATCTCATTGGAATATCCGCAACTCCAATAAATTTATCTGCTTCTTTATTTTTTGGAAAATTAATTTTTGCCGCGTATTGCTGATTATCTTTGGCTTCTTCCAAACAAAGATTGAGAGCATCTTTCACATTAGCCAAAACTTCTTCATATGTCTTTCCCTGGCTAAAACACCCAGGAACGGCAGGCACCGAAGCCACAAAAATTCCGTCTTCGTCCTGTTCAATTAAAACTTTGAAATTTAAAACTTCTTTTTCCATAATTGGAATTATAACATCTTTTTCAGCAATTTAACAATATAACAATTGAGCAATTTTGGCTCTTTTTGCCTCAAAATCAGCTCTTGACACAAGTTTCATTTCATGTTATCATACTAACACGATGAAAGAAAAAAATATCCTTGCAATTGAAGATTCCCATCATGCCTCGCAGAAATCGGCGGGGTATTTCTCGTAGACGAAATAGTAGATCTTTAACTTTACCCCGCGAAGGCGGGGTTTTTTAGTGGAAAAATTTGGTGATTGTAGCTCAATTGGCAGAGCATCAGATTGTGAATCTGAGTGTTGCGGGTTCAAATCCCGTCAATCACCCAAAAACCATAAACCTAATTTTAAATTTTAAATTTTAAATTTTAAATCAAATCTAAATGTTTTAATTTTAAATTTTTTAAACATTAAATATTGATTAAAAATTAAAAATTTCAAATTGAAAATTAATTCTATGTCCAAAAAATCTGTTTCTTTAACTGGGGAAAATTTAACAATTGAGGACGTTATTGCCGCTTGCCGCGATAACGTGAAAATTGTCGCCTCTTCGGCGACTAAAAAACGTGTGGCAGATAACTGGTCAGCAATTGGAGAGATGCTGGAACGAGGCGACGTGATGTATGGCCTAAACACTGGCATTGGCGGATTTGGCAATGTGGTGATTTCAAAAGATAAAGCAGGAGAACTTTCCACGCGGATGTTAAAAGCACACTCTGCGGGGTATGGCAATGTGGTTGAAGAACAAATTGCTAAAGCGGCTTTAATGCTTCGCTTAAACGTTTTTGCCAAAGGATATTCCGGCGTGCGGCCGCTTTTGTTTAACACATTTCTCGAAATGTTAAATAAAAACTGCATTCCGGCCTTTTATGAAAAAGGTTCAGTTGGCACATCAGGCGACCTGGCTCCCCTTTCCCAAATGGGGCTTGTCGTAATCGGCAAAGGAAAAGCATATTTTGAAGGAAAAATCATGCCTGGCCGGGAAGCCATGAAAAAAGCAAAGATAAAAACAGTGCCCCTTGCATACCGTGAAGGCTTGGCGATTATGAACGGCACGCAGTTTATGAGCGCAATTGCGGCGTTTAACATTTTTGATGCCGAACGTTTAATCAAGCAAGCAGAAATCATTTGTTCAATGGTGATTGATGTTTTAAATTGCGTGGAAAAAGCATATGACGCAAGATATAACGCGCTAAAGCCATACAAAGGACAAAATCAAACGGCTGAAAATGTGAGAAAAATAATTTCAGGAAGCGAAATTTTAAAACAGCCGAAAAAGAATGTGCAAAATGCCTATTCCTTGCGGTCTGTTCCACAGGTGCTTGGTGCCTGTCGTGATGCGCTGGATTATATCCGTGCCACGACAGAAATTGAAATTAATTCAGCCGCGGACAATCCGTTATTTTTCACGCGTGAAAAAATTTGTTTAACCGGCGCCAATTTTCACGGCGCGCCAATTGGCTATTCGCAGGATCTGCTCGGAATAATCATGACAGACATTGGCTCGCTATGTGAGCGGCAAACAAATAATTTAATGGATCCCGCTTGTTCCAAAGATCTGCCGGCGTTTTTGGTGAAAAGCGCGGGACTTGATTCAGGCTTAATGATTGCCCAATACACTCAGGCGGCGCTTGTGTCTGAAAATAAAATTTTGGCCTCGCCGGCCAGCGTTGATTCAATTCCAGTCTCGGCCAATCAGGAAGACCACGTTTCATTTGGCACAATTGCCGCCCGCAAAGCGCGCGAGATTATCAAGAACACTGAAGCGGTTTTGGCAATTCAACTTTTGGCAGTTGCCCAGGCGTATGAATTCAGAAAACCACTTAAACCGTCACCAGTTTTCCAAGCAGTGTACGAACTGGTGCGAAGCGTGAGCCAGGAAATCACAGAAGACCGCGCATTTTATGAAGACATTGAAAAGGTGGTGCCCCTTGTTCGAGAATATAAAGTTTTAGAAATTGCCGAAAAAATAATCGGCAAATTAAAATAAATATTTTGCTGAAAAAATAGGCATGATTAAAAATATCATGACGTTTTTTAAACAAAATAAAATAAACCATGACCAAACAAAAAAATGATTTGCTCAAATTAATAACCGGTCGAACATGCTGTCGGGCATTCACCGACAAACCGGTAGACGAAGACGCAATTAAATTGCTTATTGAGGCTGGTCAATCTGCGCCATCAGCCAAAAACCGCCAGCCTTGGTTTTTTATCTCGATCACCGATCAAAAATGCAAAGAAGAAATAGCCAGAGTCGCGGCAGTTGGCCGTGAAAAACAATTTGGAAACTGGGACGCAAACAAAGCTGCAGAAATGATAAAAGGCAATTCTTTTCTTAATTCAAACGACGTGGTCATTGCGCAGGCACCACTGGCAATTCTCATTTTGCGAAATTCTGATCCCAAATATAGCGAAGCGCTTACTGCCGAACTGGATATCTGGGGTGTACCCCATATGATATGAATAAATTCTTTACAATTTCGGATTAAAATATGGGGATATGTTTAAACCAATTTCAAAACAAACAAAGGAAGAGATCCTTTTAAAAATAAAGGGTGGAGAGAAGGTGATGGCACTT
>JBGSIU010000056.1:0-9587 GCA_041742375.1 Patescibacteria group bacterium | reverse complement strand
CATCATCTTCTTCTGCTTGAATAGTGGATTTACCGGGAAGCAGATACAAAGATAAAATAGTAATAAGAAGAATAATAATAGTTAATTTGATTTTGATATTCATTAGATATCATTATATATATTAAATATTTATTTGAAAATAAGTCAAAAAATTATGGGGTAATAGCTGATAAAAAACTTCTTTTGCGGTAAAATGTAACCATGGGTAACATGTTTAATTACAACTTCATTGATTTATTCACCGGTTTTGATATGTCTCCCAAGAGGCTGCCTTTGATGAGTGTTGAAACAGGTATTCCCGGGCCGACTGTTTGGTTTTGCGCGGCGATACACGGAGATGAAGTGACAGGGACAGCCGTGATTCATTCGCTTTTTCGAAAAATAAAGCGTGAATCTTTAAAGCGAGGCCGGATTTTTGCTTTTCCGGTGTTAAATCCTTTTGGTTTTGAGTTTGTTTCGCGGCACGAGCCATACATGGATGCAGACCTTAATCGGATTTTTCCCGGCGACAGGCACGGCACCATTTCTGAGAGGCTTGCAGCACAAATCGCGAGTGCAATTTTAAAAACAAAACCGGATTTTGTGATTGATCTTCACACTGATTCGAATAATTCTATTGCCTACGCGATGCTTGATTATTTTGGCGATTTAAAAGACGAAACAACGGAAAAAACAATTAAACTAGCCAACATTATTAAATTGCCCTTCGCTCTCTCCACATCAGAAAGTGAAAGTTATGACATTTCCAAATCGCTTTCCGGATATTTAGTGCGCCGAGATATTCCATCATTAACGCTTGAACTTGGCGGACCGCTTTTTATTAATAATAAATTTGAGAAAATAGGGCTCAGCGCCATAACCAATTTGCTTTCTTTTTTAGAAATGATAAATGAGCCGGAAATGTTTCTCTCGGAATTTTATGATATGTTAGCGGGAAAACTCTATCAATTTGCGGAAAAAGTGACAACCAACTCAACCGGGATTATGAAGTTTGAAGCGCGACCGGGAGAAAAAATTATTAAAGGCCAAATATTAGGCCGGGTGAGAACGGTATTTGGAAAAAATTTGGAAGTGATCACGGCACGCAAAAACGGCATTCTTCTTTCCCATGACGATCAAGCAATTGTTTTTCCGGGGCAGAGCCTGTTTACGATGATTACGGAGATGTAAATTGATAAAACATAAGAATATTTTCATAATAATCAAAGAATGAATTACAAAAACAAAACATTTCTTCTAGGGATGGTTTCGCTATTCTCTCTTTTTGTAACAATTATTGTTTCGGTATTAATTAATACGAAAACATTAAATATAAAAAGCCGAGCTTCTAACGATGAAAATTTAAATTTTAAAATTCCATATACTGATATTCAAAAGATATTCCTTGCCAAACAAGTTAATCAAGCGATGGAAATTTTTCCTTTTAAATCCATGAATTCAATTAAAAGCATGGGACTAAACGGATTTATTACTTTAAATAGTGGTACAAGCTTAGTCAGATTAATACTGGTTGATTCAAAAAAAAATGAATATCTGCTTTACGAAGCATATCCATTAATTTCTCAAACTAAATTCTTGTCAGTGGTTAATGCTTGCGAAGAAACGTGTTTTTTAAATTCAATTACCCCTTCCTCCATAAAGATTGAGATTGTTGACGCTTCAGTTTCGATTAGGGGTTTTTCTTTTTCCCCAGTTTCAGGAAAAATAGACAATCAACTAGTAAGTCAAAAATTGCGAGAAAGGCAAAATAATTACAAAATTCAAGCGTTGAACGAACAAATCAGTAAACAAAAGGCAAAGTGGGTTGCCGGTAGAACATCGGTGTCTCACTTATCTTACGCCGAAAAGAAGCGATTATTTTCTAAACCTGATGGCACAAAGCCAGATTATTTACCAAATTTACAAGGTTTTGAATATTATAAAGGGGGAATTTTTGAGATCAAAAGTAAAGTGATACTTTCGCCAACCCCAAAACCAACATACGTACTTCCAACAGTAGAGCCGACTAGTGTTCCAATTTTTGATTGGCGAAATGTACATGGAGAAAATTGGAATACTTCAGTAAGAGATCAAGGGAGTGCGGGAACATGCTGGATACATTCGGCGCTTGGGGCTCTAGAAGCACATATTAATCTTTACTATAATCAACATCTGAATATTGATTTATCAGAGCAAATGTTCTTAGACTGTTGGGCGGATAATAATCCACCGATAGGAATGAGTTATTTACAATATCCATCATGCTCTGGGGTTAATCATTGTTCTCCTGGCGATATTTACTGCTCGATTATCAATCATGGTCTTGCTGATGAACAATGCGATCCTTATGTTGCTCGTGACTCGTGGCCGCCCCACTGTAATCTAAATTATATTTGTAGTAATTGGCCGAGTAGAGTTTGGAAAATAAACGATTTTCATGATTATAAATTTTTTTCCTATGATCCATCTTCGCCAACGTGTCCAAAACAAACAATGAGTTCAACAGAAGAAGAGCTGAAACAAATATTAAAGAAAAAAGGTCCTTTGTCGGCGGGGATTGGAACTTGGGGTCATGCAATGGTTTTGGTAGGATATGGTGGTCGCTCGAATTGGAAATCGCTTGATTATTGTGGTCAAAATGAAATGTGCGACTCGGTTACGGGGTGCGTACCGATTTATTGTTCAGTTCCCGGAGCAATAAAAACAGCCTGTGGAACTCAAGGGATAGAAAACCAAAATATATATAGTGAAATTACAACGTATAAATGTACGCTTGATACTAATCATAGTAGTCCATTTTATAACCAGTATATTTGGGTAAAACAGCAAAGTACAAGTTGTCAGTCAGGTTATATTTGCTCGGGTAATCAGTGTTTTTCCCAAATAACGGTTGGTCAAAAAACATGTGGTTCCTATAGGTCGTCTTTTAATAATTATAAAGAGTTTTTTGAATACTCTTTGGGAAGTGGAGAAAATTACTGGATTTTTAAAAATAGTTGGGGAGAAAGCTGGGGCGAAAACGGATATGCTCGAATTATTGTTTCTCCAAGTAATATCGAGCGTGTTTCTTTACCTCTTGGTTTAGTAATTCCGCCATCTGGTCAATCATATCAAATTGCCTGTGTTGATAATGACAACGATCAATATTGTAATTGGGGTATTTCGGAAAATAAGCCTGCATCTTGTCCGGTGTTTTGTAAATCACAAAAAGATTGTGACGATTCAAATTCGCTTCTTGGACCGTTTGGCGTAAATTTTAATTGCACAATGATAACTCCAACTCCAGTTAATCCCGGTTGTAGCATTACTGGCAGATCATGTCGAGGAGATGCTGATTGTTGTCCTGGCCTGCAATGTTCTGGAGTTTGCGAAATTATTCCTCCGGCTCCGACGATAACCAGTACGCAATGCAAACCTGAAGGAACAGAATGTGACAGTGGCGCGCAAAACAATGATAATTGTTGCCAGGGGTTGATCTGTGAGCAAGCAGGATCCAATTGGGCGGAATGTCAAAGGCCGCAATAAATTATACTATCAAATACTAACGAATAAAGTATTTTTTAGCAATGAAACAATGAAGCAATCGAACAATTTCTTGAAAATAAAAAAGAATAAGAAAGTCATGTTTGCAACAATATCAATTTTAAGTTTTGGGTTATATATTCTATTTTCAAGTATCATCAATCGATATAAAATCGTTCTCTTTGATAATTTTGTGACGGTTTTCCTCCAAACCCGGACTCCGGAAAACACAAGCTTTGCTTTTAAGATTTTCAGCGTTTTAGGGTCTTTTGAGGTGACATGTGCCGCCACTCTTTTAATTGCCGGATATTTATTTTTTCTTAAAAAGAAAAGATGGCTTGCGATTTCCTTTCTTTTTATTTTTTTAACTCTGCCTGTTGAAATGATAGGCAAGTGGTTTTGGTATCATCCTGGTCCGCCGGAAACATTCTATCGCAAAAGTTTTCATCTGATTTTGCCATCGGGCTTTGTGCGGACTGATTTTTCCTATCCCTCGGGCCATTCCGCCCGGACGATGTTTCTTTGCTTCTTGACATTTTTTGCCATGCCGCGTACAAAATGGCGAGCGTGGGGGAGAGCGGCGATTTTTCTTTTTCTCTCGGTGATGCTTTTTTCGCGCATTGTTCTTGGCGAACATTGGGCAACCGATGTCATCGGCGGCGCACTTCTTGGCATCGCGGTTGCCAGCGCGGGACTCAGCTTAACGCACTTTAGGTCGAGCAAAAAAGTAGTATAATTTAACTTGTGGAAAAAAGCTTGCCGACCAAACTGCCAAAATTTCTTTATCACTATTTTTGGGACACTGACGCCGCAAATGTAAATCTTTCTAAAAATTATGAATTTGTGATTAAACGGGTTCTGGATGAAGGTTCACTTCAGGGACTTAAATGGATTTTTAACAATTTTGATAAAAAGATGGTAACAGAAACAGTTAAAAAAGGTGAAGGTTGGCACATAGATTCACTGTATTTTTATGCAAATTACTTGAAAATTGATTTAAAAGAAATCGAAAATATTGATAAAGCCAAAAAAATTGAGAGAATAAGTATTTGGAATAATATTTTTTCTCCAACGACAAGTCAAAAAATATTTCCTCTCCGAGGTGCCGAAAGTGATTGATGAAGAGATTGGGAAAATAGTATAATGCAAAACATGGATGAAAAACAGCCAGTGTCATGCAAAGGTGTTTTACCCCCCCCAGAAATATCAACAGATTGCTGGGTAGAAATTATAAGGCAACAGGGCAGTGGTTGGATAATGGGTAAATACACGGGACAAAAACTTTCCGACACCGATAATACTGGTCATCAACACTTTGCTTTTTTCGGACGAATAAAAAATTACGGAGATATCCCAAGAGAAACTCCTTCTGTGTCAACGGCTTTATTAAATCTATTCATAATTAATAGTAATCAAGAGAGAGATAAAAATTGGTTCTTTCATATCCCAGGTATTAGTGGGGAAGATTTTATTTCTTACGTTTGTTGGTCACATCCAAAATCAGAATACACTGCTGATCGTGGAAGAGCTAAAGATGGCCACCCTTTTATTTTTAATCTTATACTTCCGCAACAAATAGCCGAATCATTAAGTAGTAAAGTAGATAATCAACCCGATTTAATTGAGAAGATATTTCATAAGATGTATTTGGAATCGGGACAAGCGGCTGAGAAAGCGCAGAGAGTAAAGACGCAAAGTTTAAAAACTGTTAAGTTGTCAGAACATGTTTCTGGATGGAAAAATATTATAAAAAGTATGGCAAGAGGCAGTATCCGAGATGTAAAATTCTCTCGTGAAGTCGGAGAGCTTTCGAGATGAAAATTAAGAGATTCTTCCTCTTCTCCGCTTGCCTAGTGGCATGTATCAAGTTGACGGCTTAAGACAGACGGAAACTTTAATTCTACCTTTTTTGGCTAAAAAAGACAGTTGACAAAATTGGTTAAAATGGTCTAAAATAGACTAAACGATATGATGCAAGCCTTAACGCCGGAACAAACGGCAAACATTCTACAGGTAAACGTGAACACTATCTATCAAATGATAAAGAAGGGAGAGCTGTTGGCGAAAAAAATCGGCGAAAAATGCTATCGTGTTTCACCCCTTTCATTAAATTGGATTTGGGGAAACTTGGATTCTGATTTAAAAACAATGGATTTTGTTGACCGTCAGTATTTAAAAGACGTGACTTCGGTAGTTAAGCGTGTGCGAAAAAATTAAATGAAAATTGTTATTGACACGGATGTTGTTATTTCGGCAAGCATATCTGCAAAAGGCGCTGCCCATTATCTTCTTGACTTTTTTTCAAAAAATGAAAACTATTCAATTGTTTCATGTTCAAAACAACAAGAAGAGATTAAACGCGTGGCGATGGAACTTTGTCCAAAATTTAAAATCAATACGCAAGTTATTTCAAATTTTTACAAAACCGTGAAACTCATAAAAATAAAAGAAGAGGCGGAGGATTTAGTTAATGATGAAAATGATGCATTTATTCTGTCTCAGGCGATAGAAAGTTGGGCAAAATATCTCATAACTTATAATGTTTCTGATTATAAACAAGCAGAGATATATGAAAAACATGATATCATCATTCTTACGCCGGCTTTATTCCTTCAAAACTTGAGAAAACATAAGTTGTACTAATTTATCTCCACACCCCAAGCGGCATGTACCATGACCAGGGTTTTAAGCACACCGGGCATTTTTTGGGAGGCTGTTTTCCTTTATAAATATATCCGCAGTTTAAACATTTCCATTCAAGTTCTGCATCGGACGAGAAAAGCGTTTTGCTGTCTATTTTTTTTGCCAAAATAATGTAGCGCTCTTCATGCTTTTCTTCCACTTTGACTAAATTGGAAAAAAGGCGAAAGGCCTCCATTTCGCGGTCTTGTTTTGCTTGTGCGGCAAAATCAGGATACATAGAAGTCCACTCGTATTTTTCGCCTTCGGCGGCCATTTTTAAATTGTCAAGTGTGGAGGAAAAGGGTTTAATTTCAAGCGTGGCGTTTGCCTGTATGGAACGGTCGCGACCGTTCCCTACGATAAGTTCAAATTCTTCCTGGGCGTGCACCCGTTCGTTATCCGCGGTTTCTTCAAAAACTCGCGCCACGACTTCTAGATCTTCTTTGCGGGCAACTTTCGCAAACATGGTGTATTTATTCCGGGCCTGCGATTCTCCGGCAAAGGCGCGAAGGAGGTTTTGTTGGGTTTGACTCGACATAATAATAAGTTTGTAGTCGGTAGTCTGTAGTCGGTAGAAAAAAATGTTCTACAGACTACTAACTACAGACTACTGACTGTTCTTAATTTTGGTATCATTTTAAATCTTTTGCGGATTTTTTAGAAGACCCATTTATTTGTGTTCCAATCATAATATTTTGGGCGGGGGCGGGTGGGGAGAGGAGTAATGGTTGGATAGGTATATGGTTTATAATAGTATTGATTGTTGTAGTCATTATAAATTGGCGCCGGGGTGCTTTTCGTTTTTTCAAAATTTTCGATTAGCTGTTCAATCATCGCCCCTAAATCTTTATACACTTTTGGTTCTTTTATCACAACTTCTTTGCCATAGTCTGTCAAATTAGCAAGCGCTTCAAAGTTAATTTGAATTGGCTTTTCGATTTCCGGAATAATTTCTGAATCAAGGTTGAAGTTGAACTTAGCGTTATATGAAGCCAGGCGCGCATCTTTTTGATAAATCTTAAAAATAAAAATTCCTCTTCCCGCCTCCTCAGTTATTTTATTAATAATAGTTTCTTTGCGGTCTGAATATTCATTCACTTTTAGGCGAGTCATGTCAACTCCCTCAAGGCTTTTATCAACCATTAAGTCAATGTAGTAATTTATAAATTCTTTTAAGGATTTTTCATCCGGCTTTACCTGAAAAACCCAGACAGGGGAGTCTCCAATTTTTTCATCTTTCATTCGCTTAATATTCTTTTTTGAATTGTCAGAAACCCGCGACATTAATTTTTCCAGAGTTTTTAATTCGGCTTTGGTGAGTGATCGGCGTGACTGTTTTTCAAGATTGTCAAGTTCGTCCGGATCAAGGCCATATTTTTTGTACATGTTTTTCATTCGCGAAACAAAATCGCGGTTATTATATTTCCACCAAATGCCGGAAACTTTCATGTTTTTTTCCAGAACATTGGAAAGAGGCATGGTGGTGATTTTTGCATAAAGGTTTTCATTTTTCACGATAAGATCAAAGGCAAAATCAAAACCAATGCCTTCTGTTTTAAAACTGCCGTTATAATTTGCCTTCATATCAGACGAAGAAAATGGATCAGAACTTGAGAAGTCACCTTCTCCTTGAAAGTTCAAGATCATTTCAATTTCAATATCGCTTTTGAATTTCATCTTGACAAAACCGGCCGTGGTCGAGCTTGTGGTTTTTTTCATGATTGCCGAGGTGTGCTTAAAAATCGCGTCGTTTGATTTGGGGAAAGGAAGGCGCCAGGTGAGATTGTCCCAAGTTTGGCTGATCCAACCTGTTGCGCCGCCCCAGTTTTTTTTCAGATCAAAAGCGCGGGCGGGGGTAGCCGTCGCTGTCAACAAAAAAAAGATGAAGATAAAAAGAAATAGAAAAAGTTTTTTCATACTATTTCCTTACCGGTATGATTTTTTCATCTCCCAAATTTAAGACATTAACCAAGTCCGCGTCGCGGGGAAGAATCCATTTTGTCCCGCTGGATAAAACTTTTTCTGAAACTTCCAGTTTTTTCATGAGCTGAGCCTTTTCGGTGAAATATTTTTCCGAGGCTTCGGCCACTTTTTGAATGGCTTTCGCCTGGGCATCCGCTTTCAAAATCTGCGCTTGTGCTAAGCCTTCAGCTTCCAAAATTTGGCTTTGCTTAATACCTTCAGATTCCAAAATTGAGGCGCGTTTTTCGCGCTCGGCTTTCATCTGGCGGCTCATGGCGTTGGTGATGTCTTCCGGCGGGTCAATTTTTTGCACTTCGACTCGGTTAACCTTCACACCCCAATTGTGGGTGGCTTCATCCAAAACATCGCGCAAATTCGTGTTGATGATATCGCGGGCGACAAGGGTTTCGTCCAGCAATTTGTCTCCGATTAAATTACGAAGGTTAGTTTGAGCAAGGGTTGTTGCGGCATAAGCAAAATCCTGCACCTCGAATTCCGCCTTCACCGGGTCAATCACTTTGTAGTAAATTACGGCGTCAACAATGACTGACACGTTGTCTTTGGTAATCACTTTTTGAGGCGCCACTTCAATCACTTTTTCCCTCATGTCAACCGTGATCATGCTTTCAATAAATGGAATGATAAAGGTGACGCCGGAGTCGGCGGTGGAGCGATATTTCCCGAGGCGCATTACCACACCTTTTTCATATTGTTTAACAATGCGAACTGAGGAGATAAGGGCAAAAAAAGAAATGATGAAAAGGACGATTAACAATAAAGATTCCATGAAACAACAAGTCTGTAGTTAGTAGTCAGTAGTCGGTAGAAAAAAACTTCTACAGACTACAAACTACAGACTACCGACTATTTTTGTTACTTTCAGGCTGACTCCTTCAACTGACTCAACGGTGATTTTATCATCTTTTTCGATATTTTGCAGCGACTCGGCGCGCCAAATCTCATTTTCCACCCTAACTTGGCCAGCTTCGTGAGGGGCGATTTTTTTGAGGCAGAGGCCGGTTTTTCCAATTAAATTGTCAATATTGGTGGAATTTGTTTTAATGTTAAGTTTATTTTTTACAAAATTGCGGCCAAAGAGAATGTAAAGGGCGGTAAGAATAATCGAGACAATAATCCCAAGCTGCCAATTGTCGGTGATGTTGCCGGCAATGCCGCCCGCTACACAAGCTGTGCCGATAAGTGCCAAATCAAAACCGGTGGCGGCGCCAAGGACAAGTTCGGCAAGGATGGCAAAAGCCCCTAGAAAAATAAGAATCCAATTTGGAGGCATAAGAACATTATATAATTGAGTTAAAGATTTCCCCCCAGCTTGCTGGGAGGCAAATAGGGTGAGCACTCCATGGAAAGAAAAGAGGTAGAATATTTCTAAATGAAAGTTCTATCAACTGGAAACGCCCGGTACTCTATTTGGTACCACATGG
>JBGSIU010000055.1:0-4395 GCA_041742375.1 Patescibacteria group bacterium | reverse complement strand
GACCAACTCGGCCGTAGCCGCCGCCTCTCGTGCGGCTCCGATCCAGGGTCCCCTGGGCGCCTGGCTGCGAAACGTGGGCGTCCGGTTCCTCGAAACCGCCTATTCCCGGGACAACGAGCTGGAGGCCGACAAAATCGGCGTTCGCCTGGCCGTCGCCGCGGGCTACGATTCTCAAGGCGCCATCCGTCTGCTCTCTCGCCTGGCCCAACTGCACCAGGCTCCCGCTCCCCTGGCTCTCGGCGAGTACCTGTCGACCCACCCATCAGCCGAGGTCCGTATCGAGGCTATCCACCGCTATCTGGCCCAGGCACAACGGTAAATTCGAAATCCGAAGCACGAAATCCGAAACAAATCCAAATGGCAAAAATCCAAAATCCAAAACATTTTGAGAATTTAAATTTAAAGAATTTAAAAATTGTTTCGAATTTCGATATTCGAGTTTCGGATTTTCTCATTTTGGATTCCGGTCCAGCCGTGGCCCGCCAAGTGGAGCGGATCCTCAAAACAAATAATCTTTTGGAACTCTCACCGCCCTCAAAAAATTCCGATTTATTTTTTACAACCGGAGATAAAAAAAAATTCAGCATTGCGGCCAGCAAGCTTTTAAAAAGTTATGACATTTGACACTCTTGCCAGGCTGATTAACTATTTGCCGCCTCACAAACAGCAAAGAATCAAAGAGGCATTTTTTCTTGCCGAAAAACGCCACGCCAAGCAAAAACGAAAAAGCGGCCAAGACTACATTGTCCACCCGCTTTCGGCTGCGGTGATTTTGGCAAAAATGAGGCTTGATGCCAACACGATTTCCGCCGCCATTCTTCATGACGTGCCTGAAGACACAGGCTATCCTCTGCCCCAGATTAAAGACCAGTTTGGAGAAACGGTGGCGCGTTTGGTTGATGGAGTCACCAAACTTGGCCATGTGCGGCTTCGAAGCGAAGCTGAACAACAAGCTCAAAACATCCGCAAAATGGTGCTTGCCACTGCGCAGGACGCCCGGGTGATTTTAATTAAACTTGCCGATCGCCTTCACAACATGCAAACAATTAAATTTGTGGAGCCAAAAAAACAGCTGGGTATTGCCCGGGAAACTTTGGAAATTTATGCGCCGCTTGCCCATCGCCTGGGAATTCAGGAATTAAAAGCCCGGCTTGAAGATTTAAGTTTTGCCGTTATTCACCCTAAGGAATTTCAACAAATTAAAAAAGAACTTGCCCAGTCTCATAAAAAACGGGCGCATTATTTATCAAAAATTAAAAAAATTTTAAATCTTGAACTTGAAAAATCTGGTTTAAAAACTAAAATTTTTGTACGGCCAAAAAATTTATATGCCATTTACCGCAATGTTTTTGTGGAGAAAAAAGACAAAACCGTGGCTCAAGTTTTGGACATTTACGGCCTCCGGGTGATTGCCGAAACGCCTGAAGATTGCTATTTAACTCTCGGCATCATTCATAAGCTTTGGGCGCCGATTGCATCTCGCCTTAAAGACTATATTGCCGTTCCCAAATCTAATGACTATCAATCTCTTCACACTGGTGTTGTCGCCCAAGACGGCAAAATTGTGGAAATTCAAATCCGCACTTCCACAATGCACGAAACCGCTGAATTTGGGCTCGCTTCCCATTGGCGTTATGAAGAAAACACGCCTCCCAAAACCTGGGAAAAGGAAAAACGTTTGGCTTGGATCGCCGAGCTTTTAAATTGGCAAAAAGAAACAAAATCCGCCAAAGAATTTTTAGAAATGTTTAAACTCGATCTTTATACGGATGAAATTTTTGTGTTCACGCCACGCGGTGAGGTGAAAAATTTGCCATCCCAAGCCACGCCGATTGATTTTGCCTTCAGCGTCCATTCAGAACTTCCCCATTTTTTGCACGGCGCTAAAGTCAACGGCCAAATTTCGCCGCTTAATACGCGGCTTAAATCCGGCGACGTGGTGGAAATTTTAACTGACAAAAATTCTAAACCGCTGCCTTCCGACTGGTTAAAATCTGTGAAAACTGCCTCCGCACGCACCCAGATTAAAAAATATGTGGAAAAACAAAATCGGGAAAATCTTCTTCAATTTTTAAAACCAATTCTTTTTCCTCTTAAAAAACTAAGCCAGCTTAAAAAAACTGTTTTTAAAACCGCCGCGCATCCAAAACCTTTAAGCCAAATTTCAATCGGAGGCGAGGTTAATGTCTCATACCAACTTGCCGGGTGTTGCCAGCCCAAAACCACAGACACGCGCCTCTCAGGCTTTGTCACCCGCGGCCGCGGCATCACCGTCCATCTTTCTTCGTGCCCTGTTTTTCAAGATCTGGCAAAAAAAGAAAAAGAAAGAGTCGTGAAAGTCGGCTTGAAGAAAATATAATTACTTAAGTTAAAGCTTCTTCAAAAACATTGTTTTCAAGAAAAACTTTTTCAAAAAGCCGGCAAACTTCTAAGTCTGTCCAAACATGAAAATCTTCTTTTTCTTCTAAATAACTATATCTTCTTGGATTTTTTAAAACTTTCACCAAAGCTCTAATTTCTTCAATCGGTTTTTTCCCAGTGATTAAAGGATCATCCGGCGAAAGCCGGCATGGCGGCAAAAGATCAATTGCTCGAGGTCCGTTCTGGAGCAAAAAAACCACAAAAGGGTGAGCGGCAATCTGCCAAAGATATCTTTTTGAAATTTCCACCCCCGCCAACTTTTCCTCAATTAAATCTCCGTTAATGTCGCAGTCAACGCAAACTTTCAGATTGCTTGTTAAACAAACCTGAATTGGTATTTGAACCCTTCGCATCAACCGTAAAATTTCCAAACCAGATTCTTTCTGTTGTTTGTTTAAAATCTGGTTTTTGGGAGATGCTGTAAGCGCGTACCATAAAGAAACCGCATGGCCAATGGCAAACGGCGGGCTTTCCTGACCCAGCTTTGTTAAATCTGCCCATTTGGTAAGATCCAAAGCTTGAATGATATTTTCTAAACCAACGGCTGTCGCCTGAAACGGATATTCGCCGGCATGAAGACTGTAGAGCAAGCCTTGCTGTCTTAAATCCCCTAACCTGTCATTCATTTCTGAAAAAGCGAGTTTATCCTCTTGACCGCACACATCACAACCGATAATCAAACTTTCTTTCTTTAATTTTTTAATATAATCAAGCCAAAAATCGCAAGACACATTGTCACAGCTTGATTTATTTAAATATTTTGCCTCAGCATCCGGCCTATCACGCCTTAAAGAAAGAACGAGATTATATTTCTTGGGTTTTGAAAGATCAGTTGCTTCCGGGTTTAACCCAAAGTTAAGCGCCGTTAAATATTTTTCCATTGAAAGAGCGGAAAAACCGGAAAATGAAGTAGCGCGAAGAGGGTCTTGGCTTAAATTATATGCCGAAACATAGATATCCGCAGCTAAAACCCCTTGTTCATTAAGAAGCGTTTGAGTAATATAACCATAGTAAACTGCAAGAAACATTTGTCCAACTTCCCACGGTTTTAAAAAAAGGGGATCTTTTGCACTACCCTCCAGATAATTGAAAAGTTTAATTGAAGCATCCATAACTTTTCTTGAAACGCTTCCTCCATTGCTCCATCTACGCGATATTTCCTGAATAGCATTTTCAATCGTCATTGGTTTTTCCTCTGCCTCCGTGAAAACTTTACAAAAATCAGATTGCATCGACAAAGTGGCAAAATTTCGGAAAAAATCTTTAGGATCATATCTCACCTCCTCTTTTTTTTTAAAAACACGCAAAGGGTAAAGGCCTTCAATATGCAAATGAGTTAAATGGGAAATGGCTTTCTTTATCAACCCTTCCAGGTTTAGACTGTTTTCATTGTTTAATCTTTCAAATTTTGACTCATTATCAACCCGCCAATTAATTCTAAGATTTTCCCCCACTTGTTCAAGCACGCCAAAAATCATCAACAATTCATTTTCTTTTTCTCCTAAGAATGCAAGAGGAGCAGCTTCCACATCACAGGTGAGTTCTTCTCTGGTTTTGAATGTTTCAAAAGGAATTAATGCCGCAATTGCGTTTTGAAAAGATACTTCATTTTTTAAATTCTTAATAAAATTAATAAGCCCCTGCATTCTCAAAGAAGAATCTTCTTCTTCTTTTAATTTCCAATTAACTGCTCCTTGCAAATCAACTTTAATCCAATCTGCTTGATCGTTATAAACAAGGCCTCCAATTGTTAAAGCCCACACCTCTTTAGAAACCAAACCTTTTAAAACTGCTCCTGCACTTCTAAACTCTTCAAGCTTTTTAATTAAAAGATTGGGGTGTACCCCATATGATATGAATAAATTCTTTACAATTTCGGATTAAAATATGGGGATATGTTTAAACCAATTTCAAAACAAACAAAGGAAGAGATCCTTTTAAAAATAAAGGGTGGAGAGAAGGTGATGGCACTTT
>JBGSIU010000054.1:0-6359 GCA_041742375.1 Patescibacteria group bacterium | reverse complement strand
TTGTTGCCGTAGGACTCCACAACTATCGCGTTAAAGAGAGATACGCATTAAAATTCTGTCAAGTTTAACAAAAAAGTAGAATTAGGAGAAAACTGTCTGCAAAATATTTGCAAACAAATTATTTTGCAAGGAGTTTATTATAAAGAATAATATTGTTGTCCGGGATGACAAAAGGGAAAGATTTTATTTCAAATTCAAAATTAGAATTTTGACTAAAGTAAATATATTAGGAGGATATCAAACACGTTTTGGGGAACTTTGGAATAAGTCGCTTCGCGATTTGGCAGAGGAAGCAGTTTGTGGAGCAGTAGACGATGCTCAAGTTGAAAAAAAAGATATTGACATAATTTTTGTCGCTTCAAAATTATCTGGAGAAACTGCCGGACAATCACATTTGGGAAGTTTAACCAGTGAAATATTAGGAAGCCATGCGCCGTCTTTTCGGGTGGAAGCGGCTTGCGCTTCAGGTGGATTGGCGATAACTTTGGCTTATGAAGCTGTTAAATGCGGCCGGTTTAAAACCGCGCTTATCCTCGGGGTGGAGAAGCTGACTGATCAATCAACTCCGGAAATCACCAAATATTTAATGCAAGCAGGGGACCGCGATAAAGAAGAAGCGTCCGGCGTGACTTTCCCTGGAATTTATGCCATGATGGCAAAACGCTATATGGAAAAATACTCCTTTGATAAAAATCGACTATCTGAAATTTCTGTGAAAAATCATTTTCATGCCAGTTTGAATGATAAGGCTCATTTTCAAAAAGAAATTAAACTGCAAACCGCAATAAGTTCAAGTATTGTGGCTGATCCATTAAATATATTCGATTGCTCTGGAATTTCGGATGGCGCGGCGGCCGTGGTTCTTTCTGCTTCTTCAAGGAAGAATTGTGTCGAAATAATAGGCAGCGGTGTCGCAAGCGATACCTTGTCTTTGCAAGATAGAGATTGTTTTTATGAGATTAAAGCGGCGCAGATTGCGGCAAAAAAAGCATTTCAAGAAGCCGGCATTTCCCAAAAAGACATTGGCATTATTGAACTTCACGATTGCTTCACGATTGCTGAAGTAATGGCTTTGGAAGATATGGGTTTTGTGAGCCCAGGAAAATATAAAGATACAAAAATTAAAGATCATTATTTTAACGGAAAATTGCCAGTTAACACATCGGGTGGTTTAAAAGCCTGCGGGCATCCGGTTGGAGCAACAGGCGTGAAACAAATTGTTGAAGTTTTTAATCAGCTTAAAGGCAGGTGCGGCAGGCGGCAAATTCAAGAATGCCAATATGGCTTGACGCATAACGTGGGAGGAAGCGGAGGAACGGCGGTAGTACATATACTGAAATGCAAAATTTAAATATCAAAATGCAAAATGCCCAGCCCTTACATGTCATCCCAGATGAGGCTGAAAGCCTCAATCTGGGATCCAGGTTTGGATCCCGGGTCATTGTCACGCTAATCCTCTCCGCCAGCCGGCGGATCGGATAGCGATGACTAATGCCTGGGATGACAAAAAGAAAGAAACCTTTTTTGTCATTTTAAACTGTCATTTTTAATTTTGAGATTTACATTTTAAATTTTGAATAGTCCCGTTTACATTTGGCGCAGTCACAAAAAAGTCAAAAATTATCTTGGCCTTCAAGGCACAGTTTTAACGTGGACCAGAATATATTCCGCGCCTTCTGGATTTGAGAAACAAGTTCCATATTTTTCCGCCATTGTAAAGCTAGATAATGGTGAAAAGATCACAGTGATGGTGGTTGACTCTGATGAGATAAAAACAGGTGATCGTGTAAAAACCGTTCTTCGAAGAATCCGCGAGGTTGAAGCCGATGAAGTGATTGAATATGGGGTTAAATGCGTGCGCATTTAAATTCCAAATTCTAAGTTCAAAGTTCCAAATAGGACTGTTTAGAATTTAGGATTTGGGATTTTTCTCTTTGGTTGTTGCAAAATCCTACGGGAAAATAATTTTGGCTGGTGAGCACAGTGTAGTTTATGGGAAGCCGGCGATAATTTTGCCAATTGATAAATTTTCCGAGGTGAAAATCGGGGAGATGGGGGAAATCAGCCTGCCCGCAACGCTTCGCGTAGCGAGGCGGGCGGGGGAGATGGGAGAGATGGGGGAGATAAGGGTGATTAATACGGAGAAAGATAAACAAGGGTTGGTGAAATTCACTGTGAAAAATTTCCTGCAAGAATTTAAGATTAAAAATCCGCCTGCTTTACAAATTGAAATTAACTCAGATATTCCCGTGGGGCAGGGTTTTGGATCATCGGCGGCAGTGATTACGGCAATGGTAAAAGGATTGGCGGATTTTTTTTCTGTAGGGGTTGACCCCTATGTCGACCCATCTGTTTTTTTAGATTTTTGCATTTCCTGTGAAAATTTAATCCATAAAAAAAGTAGCGGTGCCGATATTTACGCCTGCTGGTTTGGCAAGCCATTATGGTTTAGAAAAGAAGGGGAAAATTTAAAACTGTTTAGGGAGATCGGGAAATTAGGGGAATTAAGGGAGATGTGGGAAAATATATTTTTAATTGACACAGGACGCCCGGTTGAATCAACCGGCGAAATGGTGGCCATCGCCGCAAAACTTAAAAACTCCCGGCCAAATTTTTTTGAAAGACAAATTAACAAAATTGAAAAATCGACAATTCAAATTTTGAATACTTTCACCTCAAACTGCTATCATGATCTAGATCATGATAGCAGAACTGAAAGATTGGCAGAGGAAAGCTTGTCTAAGATAGAAAAATGTTTGGAAAAAATTGGCGTGGTGAGTGAGAAAACAAAAAATTTCATGAAAGATTTGAGAGTGCGCGGCATTCCCGCCAAAATTTGCGGCGCCGGCGGATGCGCCAAGGGCTCCGGCGTGGCAATTGTTTTCACTGAAAAAAAGCAGGAACTTGAAGAAATTGTGAAGGCATATAAATTTCAGACTTTGGATGTAAAATTAGCGATATGAAAAAAATAATTGTTTCATCTCCCGGCAAACTCATGCTTTTCGGGGAACACGCAGTCGTGTATGGCCGGCACTGCCTGGTTGCGGCAATTAATGAAAGACTGGAGCTTTCTTTGGAAAAAATTTCTGAGAAAAAACTAATTGTTGATTTTTGCGAACTTCACCATGAGGTGGCGATTGACGAGATTAGTAAAGAAAATTTTCACGATCTTTTCAAATTTGTGGAAAGCGCGGTTTTTGATTTTTATCAAATATTTCCCCAAAAGATAGGAGTTAGAATTAATGTTTTAAAACATTTTTCTTGTGACTATGGTTTTGGATCTTCAGCCGCCATCACCTCCGCGATAACCAAAGGGTTATTTGAATTATTTTCAATCAAACATACGGGTAAACAACTTTTTAATTTGGGATATAAATCAATTATTGATGTGCAAAAAGTCGGGAGCGGATTTGATTTGGCCGCAAGTCTTTTTGGGGGATTAATTTATTTCCAAACTGGTGGGAAAATAATCGAGAAAATTGATAAAAACTTGGATTTTTTAGTTTGCTTCACGGGAGTGAAAGCTAACACGCCAAAAATTATCCTTGAGCTAAAGCAAAGATTTGCCAACAGGCAAAAATTGCTTAATGAATATTTTGATGAAATTGATAAAATCGTGACTGCTGCAAAAAACGAAATTCTTGGGGAAAACCGCTTGGAAAAAATCGGAGAACTCATGAATGACAATCAAGAAATTTTAAAAAAACTCGGCGTCTCCACTCCAAAAATTAATAAACTAATTAATATTGCACGCGGATGTGGTGCATTTGGCGCCAAAATTTCCGGCGCCGGAGGAGGAGATTGCATTATTATCGCCGCGCCGGTTGATAAAAAACAAAAAATTATGCAATCGCTCGAAAAAAACGGCGGGAAAATTTTAAATGTGAGAATTGATAAGAAAGGAACATATATTTTAAAATAGCGCCTTAACATTTTTGCTTGTTATTCTGACGAAAGTCAGAATCTATGTAAAACAAACTATTGCATAGATTCCCGCTTTCGCGGGAATGACAAAGGAAGAGGATTGAAAAAAACGGCAATTGCACCTTCAAACATTGCTTTTATTAAATATTGGGGGAAAAAAGATGAAATTTTAAGACTTCCGGAAAACGGAAGCGTGTCAATGTGTTTAAGCGATTTACTTACAACAACAACGGTTGAGTTTGATGAAAAATATCAAACAGATGAAATTATAATTAACGGCGCGAAAGAAGAAAATGAAGGAAATCGGGCAATCAAACATCTTGACCGCGTGCGAAAACTGGCTGGGATTTCGGAAAAAGCAAAAGTTGTCACAATTAATAATTTTCCAATTGGCACCGGTCTTTCTTCGTCTGCCTCGGGTTTTGCCGCGCTTTCCATGGCGGGAGCTGCGGCAGCTGGTTTAAATTTATCTGAAAAAGAATTGTCAATTTTAGCGCGTCAAGGATCAGGTTCAGCTTGCCGGTCAATTCCAAATGGATTTGTGGAATGGCTGGATGGGGAAACAAGTGAAACATCTTATGCCGTATCACTCTACCCTTCAAGTTATTGGGAAATAGCAGATGTTGTTGCAATTGTAAGCACTGATAGAAAAGATGTGGGAAGTACGGCAGGCCAAAAATTAGTTGGAACAAGTCCATTTTTTCAAAATAGATTATCCAGAATGAAAGAAAAAATTAAATTAATTAAAAAATTGCTCAGAGGAAAAGATTTCACTAAATTTGGCGAATTAGTTGAAAGCGAGGCGCTTGAACTCCATTCAATTATGTTCACCTCAGCTCCTTCTTTAATTTATTTAACGCCGGGGACTTTAAAAATCATGAAACTATGTAAAAAATGGAGGATGGAGAATTTAGAAGCTTATTTCACAATTAACACAGGACAAGATATCCATTTAATTGTGGAGAAAAAAAATGTGGAATTTTTAAAAAATAAATTAAAAGAAATTTCTGACGTGAAAAAAATAATCGTGAATTATCCAGCATGTGGAGCAAGATTAGTGGAGAAACATTTATTTTGATTTTTACAAATACAAAAAAAGCCTGGATCCCGGCTCGCCGGCCGGGATGACGAAGAGGAATGACAATTCCTTTAAATTTTGTTAAAATATGTAGGCTATGGATAAAACACCGCAGCATGTGGCGATTATTCCTGATGGAAACAGGCGTTGGGCAAAGGCACACGCAATGGAAATTGTGCGCGGGCACCGCGCCGGCGGCATGAAGATTCTTGAGGAAATCATTGATGAGGCAATTACGCTTCACATTCCGTATGTCACCTTCTGGGTTTTTTCAACCGAAAACTGGAGCCGGCCGAAGCCCGAAATTGATGCTTTGATGGGTCTTTTTAGGCACGATTTTATGCAGTCAATGGAGAAGATCATGGCACGCGGCGTGCGGCTTCTTTTTATCGGCGACATAGACAAGTTTCCCAAAGACATTGCCGAAACTTTGAAAAAAGCGCGGGATTCTTCAGCGAAGAATACTGCTTTAACCGTGGTTCTTGCCGCAAACTATGGCGGACGGGCGGAGATTGCAAAATCCGTGAAACGGATGGTTGACCCCACTTCGCCCTTCGGGATACGCGGGGCAAGCGAAATTAAAAAATTAATTGAAGAAAATTTGGAATCTCATGTTTTGGGAATTCCGGATCCGGATTTAATCATCCGCACCGGTGGCGAGCAGCGGCTTTCAGGATATTTGCTCTGGCAAAGTGAGTATGCAGAGCTTTATTTCACGGAAACTTTAATGCCGGATTTTGGAAGGGTAGAGTTTAAAAAAGCGGTTGAAGAGTATGGAAAAAGACAGAGAAGATTTGGGAAATGACGGGGGGGGATTGAGGGAGTTAAGGGAAGTAGGGGAGATAAGGGAGAGTTAGAGAACTTGGATGCCAAGAAGAAATTCGAGAATGCGCATCAGCCAAAATGCCACAAAAATTATCAAAAACCCCACGATACTCCAGGTTAATCTTTGTTTTGCGCCTTCAATTCCTTTTGGATTGCCAGCTGAAGTCATCAGTTGAAATCCGGAAATTATAATCATCGCAAAAAGAATTAAGCCTGAAAGAGGGAAAAGATAGCTTAAAATTCCGCTTACAACCTCTCCCAAATTTGTAAATTTCGTCTGGGTGCCTGATGGAACAGTAATTGTTTTTCCTCCGACATTAAGAGTTGTTTGAAGAAAAATGTTCATGGTTTTCAAGTCATTATATCACGCGTTATTCCAAATTTTTCAAAATAGTCTTGCCTAATTAAAAATGAGCCTGAAATTTTGTTGCGACTAAACCAAAAATGATGCCATATTTTTCATCATTTTTGAGAGTTTTCTTGTTGCAATAAAAATGGCGTAAGTCAATAATTACAATTGTTATGAAAGTAA
>JBGSIU010000053.1:0-12125 GCA_041742375.1 Patescibacteria group bacterium | reverse complement strand
CTCTTTTTGAGAATTTGGGCAGTAATCATATACCTTTTATCGTATCAAAAACGTTTGGCGTTTTCAAAATTCTATCAAGTTGTTAAAGAGCAATTTGCTTATTTTGCAATATGTCTAATGTTCCACCATATACTTTAAATCATCATAATAACCCCAACCTATTCTTGACACAGATTCAACTATTTTTTCACATCTGCCGCGAAATTCATCCTGCAGTTTTAATTTAACAGTCAATTTTAAAGCATTTTCGAACATGCTTTTCATGCTGTTATAAAACGGCTTGTCAATATCACCATATTCATTTGTGAAGCGCGAGCCCTGTTCGACATAAAAGATCATTAAATCGACAAGCTCTTTTGAGTTTGGATTAATTTTTACATACTCTTGCACAGGTTTTCTGGCAATTGATAATCTTGCTTTCCCAAACCCTCTTTTTGGAAAAAATTCGTGTTTCACTTGATCTTTATATTTTTCAAGGTCAATTTTCACCGCCTGGGAATTAAAATGAGAATCGTAAAATTGTTTAACCTGAGAAAAGCGTCTTACAAGCAAATAAATTTCTTTTATCAAAACTGGCCGCGATAAACTATTCAGAAATTGTTTAAGCGTTCGTGGTGTAAATTCATGCGGAAGCATAACGGTTTATACAGTACACCATTCGGCTATCACTCTGGTGACGCACCATGCGAGACGAACCATTCGGTTCATCTCTTGGTGCATCCCTGCCTCACCACTCCCAACTATAGCTATTTTCATTTTTATCTATTTTCCAATTCGGCGCCAGCGATGAACCCGAGCGTGAGCGAGTGGTTCGTTGCTGCGGGACTAGGAGTCGAACCTAGAATAAACGGATTCAAAGTCCGCTGTCCTACCATTAGACGATCCCGCAATTTATATTATTAAATAATGTTTTTAATTTTCTTCTTCCAGTTGTTGATTTATAGACCAATCCCGCAATTCTTTTATGTCATTCCCGCCTCCGAGCGGGAATCCAGATTCTAGGATATTAAGGTATAATAATTATACTATATTTTTCAGGGCAGTTAGCTCAGCTGGTCTTAACACTAAAGCATGATTGTTTTTATTGATGAATCTGGAGATTCCGGATTTGCACTAGAAAAAGGGTCAAGTCCAATTTTTGTAATTGTGTGTATTATTTTTAACGACGAATTGGAAGCTGAAAAAACAGCAGTGGCAATTAAGGAACTGCGACGAAAACTAAAATTTTCCGATAGAGTTGAATTCAAATTCAATGGTTCAAAATATAAAATACGGACGGCTTTCTTAACAGCAATCAAACATTATTCCTTTAAAATTCGGGTTTTGGTCGCACGTAAGGAAAAAATCAGGAGCAACCAGCTTAAAACTAATAAGCGGTCGTTTTATAGCTTTTTCATTAAAATGATTTTGAAATATAACCGCGACAGGATAAAAAATGCAAAAATTAGAATAGATGGCAGCGGAGATAGAATATTTCGACGGAAATTTTTAACATATTTGCGAAAAGAATTAAATTCACAAGATAGAAAAATCGTGAATAATATCAAATTGGTTGACTCAAAAGATAATGTGCTTATTCAAATGGCTGATATGATTGCTGGAACTGCACGACGATACAAAGAAGGAGTGAAAAAAGATGCGGCTGATTACTGGAATATTATTAAATATAAAATTGATGACTGTTGGGAATTTAAATAACAAAAAAATCCCAAATTACTTTGGGATTTTCCGACCACGTCTCTAGACGGGTTGTCCCCGACACGCCACCATCCGGTAACAGTTCGAGATACAGGTCTTTGTATAAATTATTATTACATTATCTTGTAATCTTGTCAAGTAAAATTTCTATTAAAAATTTAAGGTTATTGGTACAATATTCTTGGGCAGTTAGCTAAAGCGGTAGACCTGCCCGCCATACGAGCCCGTAGCTCAACGGTAGAGCGCTTGATTTACACTCAAGATGTTGGGGGTTCAAATCCCTCCGGGCTCACAAAAGGCTGGGAACTACAATAAAAATGTACTATAATTAATTACAAAACTATGGATTCATCATTGCAGAAATACTACAGCCAGCCTGAAAATTTTACGCAACTTGTTTGGGACTATAACTTAGAACCAGCAGATTTTTTTGCTATTCTAAATGGCGAAAAATCGAAAGATAATTTTGACCAAAATTGGGCAATTGCCAGAATTTTTCAGAATTTAAATTATTATGATGCCATAAATCTTGTGCCGATTTCAGTTCTCAATAATCATTGGGACAAAGTGAAGCGGCAACTGTATCCCGAATCTTTTCGAAAAGCCTATGAATTTGTTTTACAAAAGCACTCTTTATCCACTTCAAGACAAAATTCTGAAAATCGTTAATCTTGTTGACGATAAATTTTACCTCACTGGCGGCACAGCTCTGTCTCGCTTTCACTATGAAACACGCTACTCCGATGATTTGGATTTTTTCGTTCACAACGAAAAAACATTCATCGAAATTGTCAATAAAATAATTAATTCGTTTGAAATTGAGAATAAGATAAAAATTGACGTAATCAGAAAAGCAGAAAACTTTGTTTCAGTGATGGTAGAAAAAATTTTAAAGCTTGATTTTGTTAATGACATTGGAAAACATTGCGGTGATTTTGAGTCAAATATAATTTTTAATAGAATTGATAATGTTCAAAATATTCTCGCTAATAAACTCACAGCGATTTTTGCCCGCGACGAAGCAAAAGATATTGTTGACATTTGGACAATTTGCACCCATGAAAAAATTAATTGGCCGGAAATTTATAAAAATTCATCCTCAAAAGCAGTTGGAATTTTCCCTCCTGATGTGGCACAAAGACTGGAGACTTTCCCCCTATCATTTCTTGAAACGATAAAATGGGTTAAAGAAAAACCTGAGAAGCAAGTTTTTAAAAAGGATATTAATAAAATAATTAATGAGATGTTAAAAATTTAATCTATTTCTCCACACTCCTTAGCACGTGTTTTTTGAAGAGATGTTTCAGCTTGCGGCGGTTTTCTTCATCTTTCAAGAAGTGAATAATGCCCGGCGAAATCGAAAGCAGAATAATTAATCCAATTATCGGAAACAAAAATTTATCAATATCCGGAATCAAGCTTCCTAAAAACAGCCCGGCCACTGAAACCCCAATTCCCCAAAGCAAACCCCCAACCAAATTAAAAGATAAAAAAGTGGGGTAGTGCATTTTGCCCACTCCCGCAACAATCGGGGCAAAAGTCCGAACAACCGGCACAAAGCGGGCAAGGATAATGGTTTTTGCGCCGTGCTTATCATAAAACGCCTGGGCTTTTAAAATATGATTTTTGTTAAAAAGAAGGGAATTTTCTTTGTTAAAAATTTTGGGGCCAATTTTCTTGCCAAACCAATAACCCACGTTATCCCCAAGAACTGCCGCTACAAACACAAGCGGCAGAAGAATCCATTCATTTAAAATTCCTTTTGACGCCAAAAAACCGGCGGTGAAAAGAAGGGAATCGCCGGGCAGAAAAAAGCCGAAAAAAAGGCCGGATTCGGCAAAAATAATGAAAAAAATTCCAAAATAGCTTATGTCTTGAATAAGTTTTGGCAAATCAAAATCCATGTTTTTCAGTTTAACACATTTACTTCTTCTCGACAATAACAAGAACAGACAATAACAACTAGAGATACAAATTAGCAAAATTTTACTGCTTGACTCCTATCGACCTGTTTGTATAATATGCACTATTAAATATCATTAAGATATTTAAAGATATCTATTGGTTTAATTTGTAATACTTTAGGATTTGAATTTCATTAAGAAGGGAGGTGAAAATAAAAATATATGAAAAAAATTATCGTTGGAGTCTTTTTTCTCATCATCTCACTTGGCGTTTTGACAGGAACTGCAATGTCCGTTTTCACATCAAGCGCTACTGTGACAAACTTAACCATCACAAGCGGTAATGCAGAACTGCTTATTGGACCAACCGCTAATAATTTAATGACAAATTGGGATGCTAACCTCAGATTAGAAAATTTATATCCAGGATATGGCGTGCATCCAAACTTGGTTTATCAAGAATTTTTTGTCCAAAATAATAGCACGTCCAATATCGCTCTTGATGTGTTGGTAAGAATGACCACAGCACCAACCGGGATGTGGAACAATTTAAGCTACGCTACTCAGTTAAGAATTGATACTGCTGATGGCGCAAATTCCACAGGGTGGATCTCGGTCACAAGCTGGTATCCAGGCTATGCCACTGGCGGCGCTATGCTTCCAGGCGGTTCTTTAGCTCAGGGAGAAACGAAAGAATATCGTGCATTTATCCGGGTTGCCCATTATTATGGTTGGGAAGAACCAGGGTATGTTGGCGGACCAGCCGCTGGCGAAGTAGTTGGAAATGAAATCGCAGGACAAACTTTGGAAAATGCCACATTCACCTTTTTGGGGATGCAGCATTTATAAAAAAGAGTTTTTTGCGAGAGCATGGGAATTATTCCGTGCTCTCTGATAAGAATTCTTTAATCTATAAAGATAGCAAAAGATAGCAAAGATAACAATAAAATTTAATTTTATTAAAAATAATGAATAATAAAAAATTATTTTCCATTTTACTTAAATCAACAAGCTGGCTAATTTTCATCATGCTTTTTTTCATCTCTTTTTGCTTAGTTTCTCCTAATTTGCCGACGAAAAAAATCATCAAGGCTTATATTGTTTCTTCAGGTTCTATGGAACCAACAATTAAAGCTGGAAGCGTGGCTTTCACAAAATATATTAATCCAAAAGAAATTAAAAAAGGGGACATTATCACTTTTGATTCCCCTCAACAACAAAAAGTGACAGTCCTTCACCGCGTGGTTGAAGTGAAAAGAAATAAAGTTTCACAAATTAATGAATTGACGACTAAAGGCGATCACAACAAAAGTGAAGATCGCTGGACAGTCCTTTTGCCTTTAATTTCGGGAAAATATTGGTTCTCATTGCCATATCTTGGCCATGTGGCTATATTTGCCAAAACACCAATTGGTTTTATTTTTCTTATTGTTCTCCCAATTTTAATATTTATCATTTGGCAATTAAAAAATATCCGCGAGGGAATTTTAGAAGTTAAGCATTCCCGCCTACTATTAATTATTTTTGCTTTTATTCTTCTTTCTACTATTCCAAGTTTTGGAGTGTTTTCAGCTTTAAATTCTGAAGGCAAAGTAAACGGTTTTTCAATTCACAGTCAAGAAGCAACCGCAAGCGCCACTTTATTAAGCCCAACGCCCACTACAGAAATCACATCTGAAATAAAAGTTGAGGCGACACCAACACCAACTCCTGAATTAACACCGACACCTGAATTAACATCTGATTCTAGTGAAAGTGAAAAGGAATGAAAAACTTTTTGTTAAAAATCACTTTAGTTTTTATTTTTGTTTTTTATTTTGCCGCAAGGCCGGTTTTTGCCGAAGATATTTTTTGTGACCTTTCAAGTTGCACTCCGGCCACCCAACCTTCAATTTATTCTTCCGAATTATGGTATCCAATGAGAAATGAAACAAAACAACTGACCATCCATAACGTTAGCCCCGCGGGAATATCTCCTCAACTTATTGGCCTTACTGTTATTCCGCACTCTTCAGATTTCGAACCAGTCGAACTTGCAAATGTCATGACTATGAGGCTAAGTGATAATTATGGTTTTATCCATTTTGACGGTAAACTTATAGATTTTTACACACTTAACGAATTCCCCCTTGTCTATTTAAGTCCAGGGGCAAACGCCACTTTTAGTTTTTCCTTAACCATGGACAACGTCGGCGATGAATGGCAGGAGAAAACTACGGTTTTTGACATGATTTTGGGCTTTACTGCCATCCAAATCTCCCCAACACCAACACCAACTCCAACTCCCGAACCTGGGCCCACGTCAACGCCTGGCCCTGGCCCAACCTCAACTCCGGGTCCAAACCCCACAGCCACGCCAACGTCTTCTTTAACCGCAGAAGAAACTAATGAATATTATTCTGCAGAATATGAAGGAGAAATTATAGAAGTGCCAAGCATTAAAAAAGAAACAAAGAAAAAAGATAAACAAGTGGTGCTTGGTAAAAAAATAGCGCCGGAAGTTAAGGGAGAAAGTGTTTGTGTTGATCCCTGGTGGTGGTGGGTGGTTTTGATTGTCCAGGGAATAATTGAATTTTCCTGCCATCAAACAATCAGTAAAAAAAGAAGCAGAAAAACAATGTTGGCAATATCTTTAATTTCCGGTTTAATCGGTGCGATAGTTTTATATCTTTATTTCTGCACGAAAATTTATTTCTTTATTTCCCTTATAATTTCTTCCTTGTTTTTATTCTTTACTTCAAGACAGAATAAATTTTGATCTTTATAGGGATACGATAAAACAAAAAAACTTCAAAAAAATATTAAGCGTTATAATCTTTGCTTTTTTCCGTCTGAAAAAATTATAAATCTTCCAAGCGCTTCAATTAATATTCATATTTTTTACAACGCAAAATATTATTATATTTTTCTAACTTATAATAATTTTAACTCTTGACAACCACAAAAAATATCGTTATACATTTTAATATATCCAATTAATAACAGATAACATCAAAAAATTAAAAACCTGAAATTTATAAATTCGTAAAATATTACTCATTAAGAAATTTTTAATGAAAGGGGGTGAAAAATATGAAGAAAATATTAATTAGCTTAATTACAATTACATTAATAGTGGGATGTGCCATTGGTGGAACAGCGGCATATTTTACCGATACAGAAGTGTCAACCGGAAACACATTCACAACCGGAACAATTGACATTGCTGTTGATGGGCAAAATCCGTGGAGCAGAACAGAACCATATGTACTTGATGACATGAAGCCCGGATTTACTGATTATATTGATTTTGAAATAACCAACGTCGGTACAAATCCAGCGAACATAACAAAGAACGTCAATGTCTCATCAGACTCTGCTGGACTTGCAAGCGTTATTGATTACGGCATGGATGTCGAAGTCTATGACGCGACCGATAATTTGGTTTGGCACCAGAAAGTTTATGATCTAAACACAACTGTTGCCAATATTAACAACACTGAAATGATGCTTGGTATGCTTCCAGTTGACTGGACAATGAAGGTAAGCCAAGCTTATCATATGCAGGAACAAGCTGGAAATGAATATCAAGGTCAGACAATGACATTTGATATCACATTAACAGCTGAACAACTGAGAGGTGTTGTAACAATGTATAAAAAATCCGGAGATCCTGATTGGTTAATTGACTTTTCAGGACCAACGGCTACATTAACATATGGCGTTAAAGATAAAGAATTCGCCTATACAGTTAATGCTAGTGGTCTTGCAGACGGCAGCTATACATTAATCAGCTATATTGCCCCATGGTCAACAACCAATACGCTTGCCTTAGCAAACGTGACGGTTGCTGGTGGAACTGGAACTTCAACCGGAAGTATTGATCTAAACACAAGTTTGATCAATCGTAAAACATGGTTGATTCCAGGAACATATACGCCTGGTCAACAGTTGCCAGACATGTCCTCCTGGTATAACGTGAATAATATCCTGTTTGAAACAGGACTTATGGATTATTACGATGCTGATCTTTAAAAATTAGTTTCGTAAAACAATCTCCTTGTGGGGTGGGGGAAACTCCACCCCGCAAGGAAAGGATAATCATGAAAATTATCAAAATTTTTTTTAAAGTCATTTACAATATATTTATTATTCTTGTTATTTTACTCGCTGCGGCAATGGCGTTTTCAGTTTTAAGAGGACCCGGAGGTATTCGAGTTTTCATCGTTCAATCTGGCTCAATGGAACCAGCAATTAAAACAGGGTCAATTGTTGTCACGGCGCCAGACAAAAATTACCAAAAAAATGACGTTATCACGTTCATGCCTGACCCAAATTTAAATCTGAAAGACATTAAAGCAACAGTTACTCACCGAATTGTCAAAATTAATCTTGATAAAACAAAAAAACCAATTTCATACATAGTAAAAGGCGATGCAAACAATGCTCCCGATCGTGAACCGGTTATTTTAAAAGGGATTTTGGGGAAAGTTATGATATCAATTCCATATATTGGACGTGCGGTGGCTTTTGCAAAAACACAAACTGGGTTTATCTTTCTAATAATTATTCCGGCAACTTTAGTTGTTTACAGTGAAATTATGAATATAAAAAGCGAAATTATAAAAATATTTTCTCGAAAAAAAAACGAGAAACAAGAAGAAAAAACTGATGAAAAAACAAATTCTTGAACTACTTCTAATTATTTCTTTAGTCAGTTTACCAGCGATTGAAGCAACAAATTCTTCTTTTCTTAATGAAGAAAAAATTATTAAAAATTCTATTACAACAGCAATTGATTTTTCGGCTCCAATTCCTTCGCCAACTCCTTCTTCGGAAAAAATATTGGGAACATCAACATCTTTTGGTAATCTTGATAATATGTTTCTTTTTCCATTAGCAACTGCTACTCCAACTCCAAACGTGTTTCAAATAATTAATTTGCCTACGGCAACTCCAACTCCAATTATCAACCCAACTGCTAATCCAACTCCAACTTCAGAACCCACTGTGACATCTGCTCCTTCTCCAGCTCCCACGAACAATCCAATTCCAACTTCAACTCCAATTTTAACTCAGCCTGCTGAACAAACGCCAACACCAGTAGACATTCAACCAACAATTACACCGACAGTCATTCCAACTATCGAATTGACACCAACAATCGCACCGACTGATACCCCTGTTCCCACAGATAACCCTTCCCCTACTCCTCCGGAGAACACAAATCAAAACATCCCTAGTGATTCTGAACCAACGCCGACCACGGCATTAAATTAAATGAAAAAAATTTTATTAATAATTTTTTTTGCATCACTCTTTTTATTTTTATCTCGAACCACAATTAATGCTGCTGGTCTTTCTGTTGAGTTTGAAGGCGCACCTCTTGCTGGAAGACCAATTTTTTCAACCGCACGAAATGGTTATTGGATGCCGTGCGATTCACTCACTAAAGCAATAATTGTTAGAAACACTTCTGGCCAATCTCAAATAATTGCGCTTTTGCCAGAAAATGAATTCCATTTGCCAATTTTTCCAGACGTCTCATCAATTTTTGAAATTAAAATTAGTGACAATTACGGCAACATCCTTTATGGTGGACCTTTGAATAAAAAATATTTATATGATTTTTATCAACTAACCGAAGAGTATCCATTGAGCGTTCTTGGGAATAATTCGTCCGTGACATATTTTTTTAATGCTAGTTTAGAATGTTCGCTTGGAAATGAATGGCAAAATCGTCAAACAGGTTTTGATTTAAGAATAGGTTTTTCTTTGATTCCAACGCCAACAACTACTCCCTCTCCAACCCCCACTAACACTCCAATTCCCGGGCCGACTAATACGCCTCAACCTGGGCCCACCAACACTCCAGGACCCGGGCCGACTAATACTCCCGGCCCTGAGGGAACAACAAGTACGACGGCTTTGGGAACCGGAGGTGGAACATATATTACATATGAATATGGCGCAGAGACCATTGACGTGCCGGTTTTAGGCTTAAAAACAAGCATCACGCCATCTGCAAAACCCTCAAAAACAAGCACGCCCTCAGAAAAAGCGGGAAAAGTCAAGGGAAGCGGAATATGCGTTGATCCTTGGTGGTGGTGGGTGGTATTTATCATCCAAATTTTGTCCCAGCTTCTTCTTCGCCAAATTGGAGGAGCCCAGTCGCGAAATCAAATTTTCTTCTGGTTTATTTTGTCCGAGCTTATTTTTGGATTTGTCTTTTGGAAATTTTTCTGCACGTTATTATATTTACTTATTTCAATCGTCATTTTTTGCATTTTTGCATATTTAATTTATCGAAAAACAAAGCCTTCTTCTGAAGAAAAAGCAGAATAATTTCTTCCTCTTCTTAATACGCTTTTGTCATTCTGAACTTGATTCAGAATCTATATAGATTCCGTGTCAAGCACGGAATGACAAGGTTTTGTCGTGATTGACTTCTCAGTTATTTTTATGTTATACATTTACTCATGAGAAAAATAACAATTATTTCATCACTTACAATTTTTTTTCTGATTTTTGGATCATTCGGACTTTTGTTTGTCCGCGAACAAGTGGTATATCCTCTCCTTGATGCTCGCCGCTTGAATTCTAACGAATTGGTTGAGGAAATTAAAACATATCGCGGCAAATATCCTAACCCAAAAAATTATGTCATGTGGAATTCGCAAATATTAAATATTCAGCCGGAAACTTTAATTGCGAAAAGCGAAACAGATGTGCTGGGGGACGCTTCCGGCAACTGGATTGAAATTAATTTATCGACTCAAACGCTTTGTTTTCATGAAACATCAGGCGGCACCCCTTGTTTTCCGGTTTCAACCGGCTTGGCGTGGACGCCAACTCCAGCCGGCAATTTTCACGTTTGGATAAAACTTCCCGTCACCACCATGGCCGGCCCGGGTTATTATCTGCCAGGAATTCACTGGACAATGTATTTTCACGGAGCATATAGCACTCATGAAGCCTATTGGCATAACAATTTCGGCCACCCAATGTCCCACGGCTGCGTCAACATGAGAATTGATGACGCTAAATATATTTATGACCGCTCCGAAGTGGGAACTCTTGTCAACGTCCATTATTAATAATATGCGTCGCGAATGGGAATCGAACCCATAACCGGTTGCTTAGAAGGCAACTGCTCTATCCAATTGAGCTACCGCGACTCAAAAAGCAAATTTGTAAATTAGCTTGAGCGGATGATGGGACTCCCTGCCCGCATTCGCCTGAGGCGAAAGCCGATGGCAGGCGGGGAACCCACAACCTGCCCCGCTATGCCAATTATTGAGCGGAATACCAGACTCGAACTGGCGTCTCCACCTTGGAAGGGTGGCATACTACCACTGTACTAATTCCGCGCTTCTTATTATTTTATCCGTTTAATTATATAATATTTTGTGAACCTCCGTTTGATTCTTACAAACTCGATTATAGATGAATTGGTTGAAGTTCTCAAATCATGGAAACTCGTTTTTACACAATATCCCTTAAGTTTTAATTATGCACCTTGTCAGTTAAATAACTAACAATTTACCCAAGCCCTTTTTTCCATTTAACGGCGTTCAGCAATTTTGAATAAACATCATCTTTTAACGAAATTCTGACACCGTCTAATTCCTTTTTTGTGGGATTGCGTCTTTGAAATTTAACAAAACCAACATCTTCGATAATCGCAAGCGGCTGTTGCTCGTCACCCTCTCCCATCACGGCAACCGCGGCGGTCGCAAGCGCATCAGCAATATTTGATTTTTCCGCGCGCAATTTTCGTCCAAAAATGTCGGGTTTACCGATATAGCTGTAAATCGCTTCAAAACCACTATGAGACAAAGCCACGCCAGTCACTCCCCACCGCAGAGGTGTCAATTTACTGTCTGTGATAAGCACGCCGACACTTTTTAAGTGAAATTTTTTCGCCAAATGTTCACGAATTGAGTTTACGCTTTGCTGCGGATTTTTTGGCCACAAAACATAACATCCATTGCCGTTTGATTCATCAATTCCGGCCGAGGCCACCATAATGTTATTTTTAATACTGATTAAAAAGCCGTATTGATTGTATTTTCTCGGCAAATAATATTCCGCTTCCTTTTTAACCAATTCGTCTTTCTGCACATCTGATATTTTTTTAATTATTCTTCCTTCACAAATGCTAACGATTTTTGAGGTGACGACAACAATAGATTTTTCTTTTAAATGTTTAATATATTGGTCAAGAATACTAAAAATATTTTTATCACTTTCCGTGATTTTGTGGGTTTTTATGGCTTGGACTTTCATATTAATAATTAATTAATGCCGCCTCGGCTTTTAATAATAAATCTTCTGCTTAAATTAATACCAAAAATAAGCGACATATTTTTCTTATTTATTTGTAAATTTTATAACCTTTTTTTATTAGTTCCTGTTCTACCCCCATTCTAAATCCATAAGGTACTTTAACCTCGCCTACCATGATATATTCCCCTACGGGCAGTTTACCTTTGATAGGTTGTGGGATTTGACAGCTACTTTTTGGAAGGAATAATTTTTCTA
>JBGSIU010000052.1:0-3791 GCA_041742375.1 Patescibacteria group bacterium | reverse complement strand
CAGGAATTGCGGAAACGCTCCCACCCCATTGTCCGCCTTCGGCGGACTGGCAAGCGGGCAAAAATTCATTTTCCCCACACCCCTTTTTCTTTTTGCCCGCTTGCTGAAAACTCCCAGCGATTTTTTCGGCGGGCTTTTCTTTCTTTTCCTTGCCCCACCCTCCCTGCGCGGAAAAGAGCAAGGAACTCCCTAAAATTTGTTTGCTTATTTTTGAAGTTTGCGGTATCATTATGTTAAACAAGTTGATATACACTCACTATAAGTAGTATATTATAATAGTTTATCAAAGTCAAACAAATATGGCAAATACTGTTAGCGAAAATATCCGCAAACTTCGGATTAAAAAAGGAATATCGCAAGATCGCCTCTCAAAAGATGCTGATTTGGCGTTAAATACGGTTGTAAAGATAGAAACCGGCGAAAGCCCAAATCCAACTGTGGACACATTAGAAAAAATAGCCAAAGCCCTCGGCGTGCCGGTGGCGGAATTGTTTAAATAAAACTATGAAAAATTTAACTGAAAAGAAAACAATACAAGCATTAGTCCATACAGCGGTAGAATCTTACGCCGAGGGCTTTAAGGCCCGCCACGAGGCGGAAGTTGATAATCCCGAGGGAATTATCAATATGAAAGTCCATAATGTTTTTATTGAAGCACTTGGAAAAGATGTCCAATATTACGCCGCGCTTGTTCGTTCATTGGATAGCTCGCTTGGAAATATGCTTGAAGGGTTAGCGATTAACCTTGCAAAACTTTCTTTTGAAGTAAAGAAAAATGTTGAAGGGCCATTGAGCGTTGGACAAACAAGAGCAATCGCTGTACTTTTGGAAAAATATAAACGCCACGAAAAACGCCCCAGCACTAACGATTACGAAGTTTTGCGAACTGAAAATAAAAACAAAGCGGTTATAAAACGGCACGACAGCGATTATTATTTGATAGACAAAGATTCTGGCAGTCATTATCTTATTGAGTTAAAAATTGGCGGCGATTTGGATAATAAAAAAGCACGCTCCGAAAAAGAGGCGATTTTGGAACAATACGCGATACTTTCAAATACTTTGCCAAAATCGGAAAAATTGAAAATTTATTTTGCTACCGCTTATAACCGATTTGGTGAAAATAAACCTTGGCGACAAGAGCGTGTCCGCCAATTTTTTGCCGATGATGAGTTATTGATTGGAAAAGATTTTTGGAATTTTATTTGTCAATCGGACAAAGGTTATGAAATGGTATTAGAAGCGTATCGCGGGAGCGCGCACCTTATCAAAAATGCGCTGGACTCTATTAAAAAAACTTACTTGGGCTAAATCAATTTATGGATAAAAAATATCAAATACATCTCGCGGATAGTTATGAGTATATTAAAAAAATCCCGACCGCCTCGGTGGATTTGATTTTGACCGATCCGCCCTACAATTTAAGCCCTTATTCAACAGGAAATATTAAACTTTCTTGGCGAAAAGAGTTGAATAATGATTTGGCGGATTGGGATAAAAAAGAATTTGTGCCACGCGATTGGGTAAAAGAATTTAAACGTATTCTAAAACCAACAGGAAATGTTTTTGCTTTCACAAGTTATAATTTACTTGGAAAATGGCACGAAGCGTTTGACCCCGAGTTTGATACTTTTCAATTTATGGTGTGGCACAAAACTAACCCTGCGCCAAAGATTAGGCGGGCGGGATTTTTGAATAGTTGCGAGTTAATCGTTTGTATGTGGAATAAAAATCACACTTGGAATTTTAGCAATCAAAGAGATATGCATAATTTTATTGAAACGCCGATTTGTATGGGCGTTGAACGTCTAAAAGAGCCCAACCACCCGACACAAAAACCCGTGCGTGTTTTGGAACATTGTATAAAACTTGCTTCAAAAGAGGGCGATGTAGTTTTTGACCCATTCATGGGTGTTGGTTCAACTGGCGTTGCCGCGCTTAATTTGGATAGACAATTTATTGGCGTTGAAATTGACGAAAAGTATTTTAAGGCGGCGGAAAAACGCTTGAATGGGCAGCCAGTAAAATTATTCAGTTATGAAAATAGCAAAAATTATAGTTAAAAATTTTCGGTCTATTAAAGATGCCGAGATTACACCCGGCAACTTTAACATATTTGTCGGGCAAAATAATCACGGCAAAACCAATTTTTTTGAAGCGATAGATTGGTTTTATACTGGAAAGGGCGATATAGAAAAAATAAGGTTTGGCAGGGCGGGCGAAGATGAGGTTTCTGTTGAAATTGAATTTTCCGAAATACAGGACGGTATTGAAAAGATGAAAAATGAGAAAAATAAAACTGTAATTAAAAATCTTTTGGGCGATTATCAAAATGTTAAAGTAAAAAGGACAAGTATTGACAAAGCAAAGACACGAAAAATATTTGATAAAACTAATCAAAAATGGTTAGAAAAAAATCCGACTGGTTTTGATGCGGCTTTTAATGATTTTCTTCCGAAATTTGAATATGTGAGTACACAACTTAATCCAATGGAAGTCGCAAAATACGGGAAGAATACGCCAATAGCAACCATGTTGTCGGATGTTCTTTCATCAATTTTAGAGCAAGACCAAAACTATATCGCTTTCAAAGATCAATTTGAAAAATTGTTTACGGCTTCCGATTCTCAAGTTCGTATCCAACTTGATGAATTAAGCGGACAAGTAAAATTATACTTGGAAAAACAATTTTCTGATTGCTATAAAGTGGTTTTTGAAGTATCGCCGCCTATTTTTGAAGATTTACTCAAACATTTTGACACTTCAATTGACGACGGTGTCTATACAAATGCGGACGAAAAAGGCGACGGTATGCAAAGAGCGTTAATGCTTGCCATAATTCAGGTTTATGCTGATTTTCGACGCAAGCACGAAGACACATGCAAATTTTTCCTATTTTTTATTGACGAGGGTGAATTGCATTTACACCCAACGGCACAGAGGAAACTTAAAAACGCTCTTTTAGATCTCGCCAAAGGTGGAGACCAAATTTTTATCAACACCCACTCGTCCGTTTTAGTGTCTGACGAAAATGAAAATCAAACAATTTTTAAGGTGGAAAAAATAGACCGCATTACATCAATAAACCCAATCACAAAAAACGAAAAACCTTATATCGTTTATGATTTACTTGGCGGAAGCCCCGCGGACCTTCTTTTGCCAAAAAACTTTTTAATTGTTGAGGGAAAAAGCGAGTTAGAATTTTTAACGCGGATTATCGAGCGTTTTTATTCGTCTAAACCAACAATTCAAATAATTCAAGCAAGCGGCGATTTGAAACAAACGGAAAGGTCAATAAATGCGATAGAGCAATTATTCAAGCCGCTTGAAAAAAGTTTGTATAAAGATAAAGTAATTATTATTTTTGACAAGCCTAATAATCCCACTACACTTACGCAGTTTTTTACCAATCATTCCGAGTTAAAAACGAACAAACAAGCATTTGAATTGACCGTCGGAAATATTGAAGAATATTATCCCAATCAAAATGGTTGGCAAAAAACTGCTACACAAATTGATGCGATGTCGGGTTCTCAAAAAGTATTGCACGCTCGAGATGTCGGGGATGCTATAACACAACAACAATTTGAGAGCGATATGAAAATTGTTTTTGGCGCTCTTCAAAAATGTTGGGAATTAGCATATAATTGAAGAAAAGCCCGCCGAAAAAATCGCTGGGAGTTTTCAGCAAGCGGGCAAAAAGAAAAAGGGGTGTGGGGAAAATGAATTTTTGCCCGCTTGCCAGTCCGCCGAAGGCGGACAATGGGGTGGGAGCGTTTCCGCAATTCCTG
>JBGSIU010000051.1:0-20052 GCA_041742375.1 Patescibacteria group bacterium | reverse complement strand
GTCGAAGTGCAAAAGTATAACTCCGTTTAGACTGAATTTACAACATTTTTCTCACGAAAAAGTTTCAAATTACAGTAAAACGGGTATATTTATGGACTCATCAAAAAACGAAGTAATTATCGCAATTTTTTTGGGTATTTTTGTGGGATTAATTTCTGTTTTCGCATTTTATTTCGTGACTAAAAAAACCAATCTTTTCTCAAATCAATCGCCAAAAGTAACTATCCCGATAAATGAAAATTCAAATAACAAAAATCAAAAAAAACAAATTGTCGAAGCTTTTGAACTTCAGGTGACGCCTCTTGAAAACGAGATTATTTCTGAAATTTCAGAATTTAAAATTGAAGGTCATGTTAATAAACCGGCGGAAATAATTATTCAAATAAACGATCTGTCGGAAATAATTGAAGCTGATAAAAAAGGTGATTTTGAGTCTGTTATTGAATTAAAATTTGATATTAATGAAATATTTATCACCGCGGTTTCCGAAACTGATGAAAAAACAATTGAAAAAATTGTTTACTATCAAAAAACATGAGAAAAGTTATTATCATATCGCTACTTTTGTTTCTTAATGTATTTTCGCCAGCTTCTGCCATCACCACATCGCCGGGCGAAGTTGCCGAGTTAAAAGAAAAAATTGCCTCCAAAGTCGCCGAAATAAATAATGAAACGATTAATATCATAGAAACGATTAATATCATAGTAAAAGGAAAGGTCGAAAAAATAGATTCTCAAAGTAAGTCTTTTACATTAAAAACGCTGGATAAAGAATATAGCGTTAAATATCTTCAAAAAACCACATTTTTTTGGATAAAGAATGATAATTCAAAGTTGTCTCTTAATTTTACCAATCTTGAGGTAAACGATGAAGTTGTTGTTATTGGAGAACTCTCTCTGGTGGATAATCAAATCAGCGCATCATACATTTACGGTAAAATCTTTTTAAAACTGATAACGGCAAAAATAGCAAAGATTAACCCTGCGGCAAAAACCATTGTTGTAAAAACGCTTTCCGCTGAAACGGAATACAATATCGATCTAACTAATATCCAAAGCGAATTAAAATCATTAAAAAACCATCGGGAAAGCCAAATTATAATTGGAGACCTGCTCGTCGGAAAAACTGTCGTCACAAAAGGCCTTCTTAAAGATCCAGAGAAAAACAATCTCACGGCCAAATCTCTTTTTCTTATCCAAAATTAACCGTCAAAAGGCAAAGAAGAAAAACCGCCCCATTAATTAAAACATATTCGATAACGCTCCATCCCCGCACTCGAAAACTCAAAATATTGTCCCAAATTCCGATCATCGAATAATAAACCGAGGTGATAAATAAAGAAACAAGATAGATATTTAACGGCCAAAAAATTATCGCAAACATCAGTTCAAAAATAATTAACGAATTAACCAAAGCGACTCCTAAGTCCTGTGCGGAGAATTTCTTTTTTAAAGAAAAGGACCAGACAAAAGGAAAACTCATCAAAAAAACAAATACGGAAAAAATCAGGCTCGATATAATTCCAGGCAAATGAAAACTAAGGATTACATAAGAAAAAAGAAAAACCGTGAATGACGAAACAAAAAAATATATTGTGCGGGCGACCTTCATAAGCTGAATATTTTTTATTTTGGCGATTGAAAAAACATTTTCAATAAGAAATATTGAATAAATTAAAATTCCGTAAACAAAAATAAACCCTAGGCGGGTAAGCCAGCGCTCAGAGATAATATTATAAAAAAGCGCGGTTGAAATCGTGAATAAAACCGGCAAAATGGGCAGAACAAAAGGTTCGACACCGTCCAGGTTTTCTCGAAAGACAGCCAAAGATATAACATATGCAATGCAACCCAAGACAAGAAGAGAAATAATTTTTACTGTTCCAATTGGGATAAGAAATAATAAAAGAAGAAGCGCCGATAAAAAGAGCGAGAAAAAAACTAATTCTTCGCGTTTAGTAATTTTAAAAGGCATTGTCATAAATTGCGTCTATTCCTTCAATTGACATTATGTCGTCAATTAAATTTGAAAGCTGTTGATTTTCTTCACTGCTCAGGGTAATTTTCACTAAAGGTTCATAAACAATCTCCGGAGGAGTTATCTCTATCTGATGATCTTTAAAATAAGTTGCCACTGAGCTTAATTCATCAGGCCGAGATTCTATAATAATCTGGCCATCCTGTTCGCGAAAATCTTCAGCCCCGCTTTCCAAAATTAAATCCATCGATCTTGGGGTTTTATCAATCATAAATTCGCCTCTTGGGTTGAATAAATATGAAGCTGTGCCCGGCGCGCCAAATTTTCCGCCATGCTTTTCGATAACATGGCGGACCTCGTTTGAAGTACGCGTGTTATTATCAGTTGTAGCTAAAATAATTAGGCCGACTTTACCGTTTAGAAAAAAAGCTTCAAATTTTACACATTCAGCGCTATTTATATTTTTTGCCGCTTTTTCAATTGCACGCGCAATTACATCTTTTGGCACGCTTGCCGCTTTGGCTTGATCAACCACCTGTTGAAGCCCTTTTCCCTCGCGTGCGGAAATCGCAATTTTCCTGGCAAAAACCGTATATAACCGACCCTTAGATTTATCGGTGGTTTCTTTTTGGTGTTTGACTTTCGACCACTTGCTATGTCCGGACATAGTTTTTTATCTCCTATTGCCGAATTTTGCCCTTCAACTAATACTTAGAACAAAATCAGCTTGGAAGGCGTTAATTTTTGCGAATGATTTCTTTTAAATTATATTATATATTACAATTTGACAAAAACTTACAAACAACATAAACTTTGAGGGAATAATTTATGGAAAAAATTGAAGAATTGGCTATCGCCTCAGGGGTTAATGGAGACTGGAAAATGGCAATTAAATTAAATTGTGAAATTCTTAGCTTCGATAAAAACAATCTAGATGCCTTAAACCGTTTATGTTTTGCGTATATCCAGAATGGCAATAAAACTCTTGGAAAGCGCTATCTAAAACAAATTTTGGAAATTGATAAATTCAACATTATTGCCTTAAAAAATCAAAATTTGATTAAAAGTCTGCCAAAAAAAATGAAGAAAAGTTATCTTTCCACCGCAAATATAAATTTTATCGAAGAACCTTGCGTCACCAAGATTGTCCGGCTCATTGATTCTTGCCCAAAACAGTTTTTGCTTAAAATCAGGCCGGGTACAAAATTATCATTTCTGCTAAGAAGGCGCAAATTATGTATTAATCTCAACGGAACATATTTGGGAAAATTACCTGATGATTTAAATCGGAAAATCATTTCCAATATTGCGAAAAACAAAAAGAAATATGATGTTTTCTTTAAATCATATGATATAAATAAAGCCTCAATTCTTCTTCGTGAGTTATAGAATTTGCAAAGTAACGGAGTAGCGCGATGCGGGGTTTTTTGACACACCGCAGGAGAAAGATTTTCGTAAAAACTCGTCATATTCGCTGTTTTCTTGGACAATGCACTTGTTTACATTTTTGCGGCTTCCAAGATCATCGATTTCGATATCTGACACCTTCCACCCAATATTGTTAATCAGCCGGCGGTAAGCATTGATTTCTGATTGCCGTTGATTGTTCGCCAATATTTTGAAATTATATTTCGAATTGGATAATAAGAGGTCGTTAAAAATATCACGGAGTACCTCATCAATATCTTCAGGCTTAAATATTAAGTTTTTTTCATCTTTAATAATCTTTTTTTCCGGAACTATCCGATCGCTTAGATTAAATCTTTCTATATGTGACGAAAATTTTTTTAAATTAAAATAGTCAAAAACGGTCAAATTTGTTTTCTCAAAAAGCACGTCTTTCAACTTGATATCAAAATCGTCAAATCCCATTTTTTCATTTTCGTATTGTCCAACAATCGGAACGGCGAAAAAGTTTTGAAAAGAAAAGCGCAAATCTGGCTTTTTATTGTTGCCCATTTTTTCCAGTCTCCAAATGCCATCAAGCGTGTATTCCCCGCCGCCGCTTTTATATTGAAAAAGAGCATTAGTTGGAATTTTAATGACATAAGTTTTTCTTTGATACTTATTTATATAAATTAATAAATAGTTTTTTCCTTTAAACGCAATCGCCAAATTAGTTCTTCCGTTCCACAAAGAATTTTGCCACTGTCCAAAAAACCAATAAATAATTCTTAGTGAGAGGAGTAAAATAATGATAAAGGCGACACAGCCAATTGTTTTATATGTTGTTTTTTTATTTTTTCTCATTTTGATAATTTAGTTAATTTAATAATTTTTTCCCAATCATCATCACCGGCAATTCTGTTCTTGGCGATTTTATTGCATTTTAAGCATTTATGTATTAAAACGTATTCTCCTGTCCGGCGCGTTTCAATTCCAACAGCTTCCATTAATCCGTGGCAATCAGACAGCCTGTCCCCCGGCGTATCATAGTCAACATGCAAGCTGAATAAACAGAAAGGACAATGATTTCTATTTCTGCCTCCCCATTTTAAGGGCAAAACCTCGCGGTGGCAGTTCTTGCAAATAAATCCTTCGTTTATATTTTTGAATAATTTTCTCATCATGAGTAGCGGCTGATTTTTAAACTTTCGTTGATTACTGAATCATCAATGCCATAAAGCTTTAAAACGCGCTTAGACAAAACAAACGCACCTTCAAATTCCGGAAAGAGCACGAATTGTGCGCCCGCCGCGTAAAGATATTTTTTATCCTTTTCTTCGTGAACCCGGCAATAAATAAACACTCGCGGGTTAAGGCGGCGCGCATGGGAGATAATAATTTCCTGAGTAAACCTGTCCGGAATTGCCACAATGATCACTTTGGCCGCGTCAACCCCGGAAAATTTTAAAATTTCAATTTCCGTGGCATCCCCGTAAACGGCGGTATATCCTCTATTTCTTAGTTTGTCAACATCTTCGCGGTTATTATCAATAACGATAAATGGAATATTGTTGAGAATCAATTGCTTAACAATCAACGTGCCAATCCTGCCATATCCGCACAAAACCACATGACGGGCAAGCTTATTGTCATTTTCTAGAACAAGTCGTAGCTTTTCACGGCTTCCTACAAAATGCATTTTTTTAGTAATTCTTAGAAACGCGGAAATTAAAAATGGAGAAATTATTATTGTCAAAAGGGAAACGGAAACAATCAATTGATAATCTGCTTTTTTTATCAGGCCGCGGGAGAAATAAAGCGAAAATAAAATAAAGGCAAATTCTGAAATTTGCGCAAGATTAATTGCAATTTCCATTGCGTTTTTTTGGTGAATTTTTATTAAAACCGCAAGAAAATATGTGGTAAAAAATTTAATAATGATAATAATTGCCGCCAAACTAACAATTTGCAGAATATGTTGTCCAACATAAACCCCGTCTATCGAGAAGCCGAGAAAAATAAAAAATATTATCGAAAAAATGTCTCTAAGCGGGCGGATTTCGGAAAACACGGCGTGGCGGGCTGAAGTGGCGGAAATAACCATGCCGGCAACAAACGCGCCAATTGTCAGTGAGAATCCCAGGCGCTCGGCAAGCCCGGCAAAAAACAAGCTTAAACAAATAATCGAAAGAATCATCAAGTCGTTTTGAAGAAACCGAGAAACTCTTTGAAGAACTCGCGGAATGACTTTTTTCGCAAATAAGATTATTAATATGAAAATTCCTGTTGATTTAGCAAGAACAATAAAAAAATTAAGAATAAGCCCCAGATTAAATTCCTTAAATTCAAAAATTAAGGGCAAGAATATGCTAAGAGGCAATATTATTAAATCCTGAAGAACTAAAATAGCCGTTAAAATCTCACCTGATGTTGTGTGAAGCCCGCCTTTTTCAGACAGAATTTTAACAACCAAAACCGTTGAAGAAAAAGAAAAAAGAATAGCCGCGGTAATTGCAATTGGCGGCGAAAATTTAAAAGCAGAAAGCAGAATAAAAAGGCATACCGTTATAAATATGCTTTGCAAAAATGTTATTTTAAATGCCTGCGATTTAAAATCAAGTATTTTTTTTAGAGGAAATTCGAGTCCCAACGAGAATAAAAGAAATATCACTCCAATATCTGATATTGTCAAAAAAAGCTTGTTGTCTGCCGCGCTAAATCGAAAAACTAGCCCTAATATAAAACCGCTTAGGATATACGATGCAAGAAGAGGAAGCCTTAACCTGATAAATACTATTCCAAGTATCAGGGCAAAAATTAGAATAAGAGAAAAACCGAAAAGCAAATTCAAAAAAAAGCTTGTATTTTGTGGCTGGCAGTTTAGCAGACAACTCAGCAACAAGCTACGAACTTTTTTCTACTATACCCGTCTTAGAGTATAAATATTTTTTTAATATCTCGCTAAGATCGCCTGGAAGCTCTGAGCTGATGACAATTTCTTTTTCGGTCACCGGATGTATGAATTGAATCTCGGCCGCGTGCAGAAATTGCCGCGGACACCAAAGTTTTTCAAATTTAACCGCCTTGTTCCAACCATACAGCTTGTCACCCGCAACCGGATGATGAATATGGGCGAAATGAACCCTTATTTGGTGTGTGCGGCCAGTGTGCAGCTTCACTTCCAACTTTGAATAATTAACTAAATCAAATTTTTTGCTGAGCCTGTCAAAATTTGTTTTTAAAAAACTGTTTAGCGCGTTCTCCTTAAAAATATATTTTTTAATTAATTTATATTCGGTTATTGAATCCTTGCCAAAATTTTCATCAACCACAAATTTCCCTTTTTTTCCATAGCGCGCGATTTTGTAGTTTAGTATTCCTTCGTCTTCTGTTTCGCCGTGAACAAGGGCGATATATTTTTTTTGCACTTGCCGGTTTTTAAATGCGGCGCATAATCTGTCAAACACGGCTTCGTTTTTAGCAATTAAAAGTATTCCGCTTGTCTCCCGGTCTAATCTATGCACAATCCCCGCCCGTTCCATAAACTCATTCGTCTCTTTATTTTTGTTAGTATTAGTTAGTATTGGATAGTATTTGATAGTATTAGTTAGTATTTTCTCTCTCACCCAATCCTCAATCGTTTCCTCCTATCGGCACGACTCAGCATTGTTAACCACAATCCCCGCCGGTTTCTCAATCGCAAGCAAAAAGTCATCTTCAAAAAGAATTTTCAGGGAAAGCATAAGGATTATTTTAACTGTTTAATAGTTGGGTTATTTAATAGGGAAAAACTATTTAGTCCTGCCTGTTTTTTAAAGGTATCGAATTCGAGACCTTTAAAGTTCGGGTTATGCAACTGTTCCCAAACACCAATAAACTCAACCGTATTGCGGTTACGCATCCATTGGTAAATCATCGCATCATCGCCAAAATTTTTAACCATATCTGTTAGGCAAATAAAGTCTTCATCATTTATTTTCATCACAGAAATTGTTCTATTTTGAACAGTAATTATGCTTTGTTTTTTCATAAAAAATTTTGGGTCTATTTTTACTGTATTATGCAATTATAGTAAACGCTAAAACAAATTGTATACACTTCACGCTGATTTTACAATGCGGATCCTTGTCATTGCGAGGAACGAACGAAGTGAGTGACGCGGCAATCTTCTTATCAAATTTCACACTGACTGCTTTATTTTTTTTCCTAAAGCTTCTTCTAATAAAGCTCATGTTTTCGGATCATACATCGTTGGCGCTGCTGCTTCTGTCAATCCTGCTTGTAGTGGTGGAAAAAGCGGCAGATGTTTTGCTTTTGTTTTTAGATCATAAATTAACTTTAATTGCGTCTCCAGCTCTTTAAGTTGTCTTTCTATATGTCGTTTTGATCCCATATACCTTTCTTACTGTATTTTGCAATTATTTTCATATAATTTGATTGCAAAATCAGTTAAGAAAGAGTTATACCCGTAGTAATTTTAATTACGAAGGGTATAAAACGTTAAAAATCCTTCCAATTGCTAAAATAATTTTTTAGATTCTGTTCTTATTTTTTCAATATACAAACCTAAGCTACTGTACTCCCCATTGGTTTCTACTTTTTTTTGAAAACCGTAGTATACATCGAACTATAAGTGACTAATTGCAATTGGCAACTCCTCTAGTAATTTTTTTATGTGCCTAATTAAATAAATTCTTTTATCGCCATAATAAAAGGCAATATCATCTTCATAATCATTTCCGAGTGCTCTATTGTTGCTAGTTTGTATTGCGCTCGGACATTTACCAACAAAAATATTAAAAACAAACTTTATGCTTGTACCTTCTATATAGTTTTCTTTACTCTCTATATGACAAGCTGCATTCCTTAAATTATTAACTAAATCTGTAATGTCTTTTATTTTTTTGCCTGTTTGGATATTTTCAGCCCAATTTATTCTATGTTTTTCGCAATCTAATTTTTTAAGTATATATTCTAGGCGAATTAAAAGCTCGATAAAAGCAGATTGAGTAAAAACTGATTGATTAATAAAAACCTTCGAATTGAACAGCTCAGCACATCTTTGTATTTCAAACAATAATTCTCTTTTTAGAGATTCCATAATATTATGACATTATTTTCGTTTTTAACTAATAAACTTAGCATATTTACTGCGCAGTAAGGAAATAATAGATTTTATTAATAGCTTTTTCAAAAGACTTTCCTTTTAGCTCGTGCTCCCATACTCTTAATACGCTCCATCCTTTTTCATTTAGTTTTTGTAGGTTTGCTTTATCACGCTTCCGATTTTTGCCTATCTTTTCTTCCCAATAAACTCTTGGTAATCTTTTAACTAATTTATTAAACTTGTAACCATGCCAAAAATCACCATCTATAAAAACCGCTTTCTTCTTTCTTGGAATAGCAATGTCTGGTTTACCATCAATCTTTTTATAATGTTTTTGAAAATATATTCTTTTTAACCTTAATCCGCTAAAAACTCGTTTTTCAATTTCCGTATTCTCTGAGCAAATTTTACTCATTATTTTACCTCTTATCTTTTTATTAAATTTGTCCATTATGTTACATAAAATCCTTTAAATCTTCGCGAATTTTTATTGCAAGATTTCGTGCGAATTCAACTGGAACTGCATTTCCGACCATTTTGTATCCATCTGCTACATAATCATATCTAAAAATAAAATCGTCTGGAAAAGTTTGTATTCGCGCACACTCCTTTACTGAAAGCCTTCTATAAAGCTTCTCCTTGCCGGGCACAAAAATTCTTTTATTTTGCTCAATAAATAACATTTTGGGCGCTTGCGGATGAATAGGCGCATGCCTACCACCAGCTTGAATTGTAAAAGATTGTTCATTCCATGCCCTAACTCGGTTTCTCGACATATAAATAGAAGAAAAATTTCCAATCATATACTCGTGATTAGGTACAATAAGGGAATTTCCATTAGTTTTATTAAATTGCAATGCCGGCATGGCGTTATCCTTTAAATCCCAAATTGCATCTTTTAATGTTTTTATAGGGTAAACTGTTTTTGGAGGGTTAAAAAATTTATTTGTTTTCCTTTGATACCCAACAACAATAACTCGCAAACGGTCCTGAGGAACACCATAATTTTTTGCATTTAAAAGATAATAAGAAACATTATAACCAAGGTTTCGAAAAGTTGTTAAAATCCCCTGAAAAGCTTCTTTATGTTGGGGTGCCAAAATTCCCGATACGTTCTCCGCCAAAAAAAATAAAGGATTTTTATCTTTAAGAATGCGTATATATTCATAGAATAATTGACCCCTTTTATCGTTTATCCCCCTACCAGCACCTGCCTCACTCCAGCTTTGGCAAGGAGGACCACCAATAATTCCTAATCCTGATGGAATTTCATTAGCTTGAATGTCAACGACGCTTTTTTTATTCAGTGTTGTTTCTTTAAAATTTGATGTAAATGTTGACCAAATTGTTTCATCAAATTCGTTACCCCATAAAATTTCAAAGCCGGCTTTTTCAAAGCCTAAATCTAATCCACCTGCACCTGAGAACAGAGAAATTAATTTCATCAATTTTTAAACATCAATAATTTTGCATTTAATAATTTTGCGGGATTATCTGGTGATTTAATATTTATGTTTTTTATAGAAAAATTTTTGCTAATTTTTTGTTTAAGTAGGAACTTGTCTTTTTCTGGAAAAGAATCAAATTTTTCTTTCAACATGATTGCATAAGCCGAAAATCTTGATTCTTTTTGAATTCCATTTATATAACTAAAAATTCTTTTAGGGTGTTCAATCCCCCACATTCCGCGAACCCGGAGATAGGTTATTCCCAGCGGATCAACTTTATTTACTCTGCCCAATTCATTTGTTTTCGATAATTCTATATTGGGTATTTCATTGATTCCCTGTATTATTTTTTTGCTTATTTTTTCGTAAACTTGTTTATTTGCCGCAAAACAATTTCCATAAACGAACCAAAGAGACCTAAGTTTATTCGACGCAACTGTCCCAATCGAATAAATAATATCTTTTTCTGACCAGATTTCACAATTCCGGCACGCCTCGTTTATCAAATTGCTATCTTTGTATAATTTATCTTTTGGATAAGAACTGTTAAGGGCAATTCTAGAACTATTGTTTTCTATCTTTTTAACTTCGATTGCATCGCCATCTTTTATGATTAAATCAGGAGGGTTGTTTTGATTCCCCATATAAGAAAAGTATTCACTATAAACAATATTCTTTCTGTTATTATCAGCTATTCGTGTTGTTCCTGCTAATAAATCTTTTACAAATATTTCAAGCGCTTCTCCCCAATTATTAATTCTTATCTTTGCATGATAACTTTTTAATATGTCCAAACTTGAGCTGGTCATCAAATTATTAAACCCCGTGAGGATATTCGTATTCATTCTTTTTTTGGCACATAATTGTGGACGGAACACCCTTAACCGTCACCTCAAATGTACCATTCTATTTACGCAATACTATTTTACCATTTCAATTTTACCACTAAAATAAAATCGTACCACGTTCACGCGAAGAAAACAGAAGGATTTATTGCGCATTGTTTTGAAAATGTTATAATTTTCTCTTATTATGGCAGATATTAGGGAAATTGAGCATAGATATAATCGCCGCGAACTTGCCTCTCCAGCGAAAATTAAAAAACAAATAGATCATGCACACGTCTTAGCAGGTGAACCAGGAACTGCAGAAGCTGAAAGCAAGATAAGCCCTGTTGTTATGGCTTTAATTGATAAACACCAAATTGATCCTGAAGTCGCTCCAATTGCCGCCGATTTAATAGACGAATTAAAATTAAAAGGGGCACATGAAAGGAAATTTATTAATTCTTTGAGAAAACTAATACACAGATGTACTGCTCCCGTTGTTGCACGATTTCTCGCGGCAGATATCGTTGATCTTGACGGAAAATTAAGATATCGACCACTTCATAATAAAAAAAATGGAGAGAAAAAGAAAGAACGAAAACAAAAAAGAAAGGCAGAGAAAAGAAAAAAGGATAATATAATTTTTATCAAATAATTCAACTTTTATAACATTTTCACCCTGCGACCAGACGTGTCGGGCTATTCCACCTCCGAGGTGGAATGAGTACGACACCGCTGGACTTTGATTTGCTGTAAAGGGGCGAGACCGCGTTCCGGACGTTAATTTTTTTGTTCAGAATGATTTATTCACTAATTTTATTAATTAATCCGAGAATGCATCTAAATATTTTGTATAGGTATATTTCTTATAATACGAGTTTTTTTCGCTGACAGATTTTAAAATGTTTAATTCAATAAATCTGTCGATTAGTTTTTGAGCTCCTGCACGAGTAAACCCTGTCCAGTTCATTATTATTTTTGAGGTGACAATTGGACCAGCGAAAAGCCGTGACAAAACCGAAATCCCACTTTCTGATTCACGTTTTGCTAACCCCTGAATTTTCATCATATCTTCGTCTCGGATTTTTCTAATTTTTTTGGAAACAGCAATTGACGATATTGCCGTTTCAATAACACCATCGAGAAAAAAATCTATCCATTCATTAACTTTTCCGTTATGATATCCGTTTAATTTTTCATAATATATGCTTTGATGTTTTTTAAAAAAAGATGATAAAAATAAAACAGGGCGTTCAAGCATTTTTTTTTCATACATCAGAAGAGTTATCATTATCCTTCCCGCACGACCATTTCCGTCGAGGAATGGATGAATTGTTTCGAATTGAGAATGTGCGAGAGCAATATGAATCAATGGGAGCGTTAATGTTTTGTCATGGAGAAACCGTTCCAAATCATTAAGTGCTGAATTCATTTCAAAAACAGGCGGTGGAACAAAAGAAGCATCGGTCGGTGTTGTTCCTCCGATCCAATTTTGAGAACGTCTGAATTCTCCCGGGTCGGCAAAATGTGACGATCTGGCGCCTGTCATTAATTTGCTGTGAACTTCTCTCAAAAATCGAAGAGACAGAGGAAACTCATTTATTCGTTTAATCCCATAACTTAGTGCCAATAAATAAAAGGTGATATCTCCGGCATCTGTTTCTGTTTCGTTAATATTTGCCTTCATTTCCAGCGCATCGATAATCGTTGCTTTTGTTCCCTCAATTTGTGCAGAAGACGTCGCATCTTTCAGCTCAAACATTTTCAGAAAAAATTCAATGTCTGGCAAAGTCTGGGTGATCCCGTCAAGTTTTCCAATTAATCTCTCTGCCTCGGCAGATTTAATTTGCATTTCTTGAGGCAAATCAAAGATATTTTTCGGAGGAAATGGCTCCGGAACAGACGCCTGAAATCCGTTCGGTTGTTGAATTTGAGTACAAATTTTCACGTTCATAAGTTAGTATATGTGTTTATTTATATAGATACTATCTTACCACTTAGTATACTTCTTGTCAAACAAGGATACTAATTGAGTTTTTAATTATTTTTTAAAACTTAAACAATTTTTGCTATATTTTGCAAGCTCGTGGCGCACGGTTTTTTCCATTTCTAAATGTGAAACATCGCCGGCAGTTTTCAAAATTTCTTTTTCATTCAAAATCAAAAAATCATCCAATTTTTGAACCCAGTCTTTCATCGTCCATCACAAAACCTTTAATGATGTATTCTTTTAATTTCTGTGTCGCCCAGATGCGAAATTGTGTGCCGCGCAACGAATTAATTCGATAACCAACTGAAATAATTGCATCCAAATTGTAATGCTTGACTCGATATTTCTTTTTGTCGGAAGCAGTTACCGAGTATTCCTCGATAACTGAATTCTCATTAAGTTCACCCTCTTTGAATATTTTTTTCAAATGAAGACTAATATTATCTGTGCTGCAATTGAAAAGTTCTGCCATCTGTGTTTGTGAAAGCCACACAGTTTCATCTTCCAATTTAACCTCAATTTTTGTTTTTCCATCATCGGCGTTATAAATAATAATTTTATTATTTTCTTCTTTCATAATTTTTGTCATAAATTTTTATAAACTCCGCCGCGGAAGCCGAGAGCGTGCACGCAGATGGTTTTATTTTTATAATTCGGCGTGTACACAATGCGAAGAGGTGGAATTTTAATTTTGTATTTTCCTCCGATATTTCCTGACATTTTATGTCCCATTAGCGCATCGTTTTCAAGCAAATGCAGAAATTTTAAAATTTTTTCCCGAATTCGTTTATCGAGCTTTTTTAATTCTTTTTTTGCTCGATTGCTTAAAATGACTTGATACATATTTTTTCTTAGATTTATCGGCAACGATTTTATTTTTATCCCAGCCAAATTCCCTTTCCACTTCTTCAAGCGTTTGATATCTCCCCGCTTTAAAATCCGCTTCGCTTTCTTTAATTTGATCCATCAACTCCGGGTCGGACAAAGTTTCCATCGTATCCACCCAAGAATCGTATTCTTCACGGCTCATAATCACTGCTTCCGGGACACCTTTGACCGTGATGTTAATAGGATATGGTCTTTTTTTGACATTCTCAAGAAGATCAAAGAAATTGTTTCTGGCGTCAGTGGCGTTAATGTAATTAAGATTATTCATAAAATCTTCCTCCTGTACATATCAGTGTACAACGATATTAATTATTTGTCAAGAAAAAATGCTACTTCATTTAACCTCAAATCACTTCGATAATTCGAATTATCGAAGTGATAATATTCTATGTTAGCTAATTAAGTTTTTATCTTTAAAACTTGTGAATTTATTTTCGGCGACGATCACATGATCAATCACTTCAATGCCAAGAATTTTGCCGGCTTCTACGAGTCTTTTCGTAATTATCAGATCTTCTTCTGACGGATCCGTGCAGCCTGATGGATGATTATGGGCAAGAAGAACTTGGACGGCAAAATGAGAAATGGCAGGTTTAAAAACTACGCGCGGATGAATTAAAGAAGCTGTCAGTGTACCAATTGAAATAATCTCGCGTTTTATTTCCTGATGCCGCGCGTCAAGATAAAAAATCACAAAATGTTCCTTTTTGTTGCCTTAGGGGCAAGTCTTTAATTCTTTGTTTCATATTATGGCAAAAAGTTTTTGAAGAATTTGGCGCCGCGGGATATAATTTTTCCAACAGGAAATTTTTTAAAAATATCACTGCTCCGTGTGGTTTTTTGTCCTTTTTTATTTTCCTCTCCGGCGTACAGCAAAAGCCCGACAGTTGAAGCTTGCGTGCAGTTTTGGATTTCATCAGTTAAACCAGAAAGCAATGTCGGCGCGCCAATTCTTGTCGGCAGCGCCATTTTTCGGCGCGCGGCCTCCAAAACTCCAAATGTCAAAGCCCCGCCGCCTGATAAGACAACGCCTGCCGGCGTGGCATTTAATAGGCCTTGCGTGTTAAGCATCTCAATTGCCAAGCCAAAAATTTCGATTAAGCGCGGCTTAATAATGCCTTCGATTAAAGTTTTCTTCGAAACCTTAATTAAATCTTCCGGCAAGTTTAGCTCTCGAATATCAAGCTCATCTTTATAAGATTCTTTTTTACGAGTTTCATCATCAATGTCGCGAAATTTTTCCGTAAGGAATATTTTAATTTTTTCCGCGCTTTCTAAACTCACGCGCAGTCCAAGCGCAATGTCTTTGGTGACATGCAGTGCGCCAACCGGCAAAACTCCTGAATATGCAAGGGATCCATCAATCCAAACCGCCATATCAGTTTTGCCGCTGCCGATATCAAGCATAACCACTCCTAAATCTTTTTCCGTTTCTGATAAAACAGAAAGTGACGATGCCAGCCCGTCAAAAACGAATTTCTCAAGTTCTATTCCCAATTCTTTTAATGATTTTAAAATATTGCGAATATTTGCCAATGATTCAAAAATAAGATGAGTGTCAACTTCAAGCCTGATTCCCATCATGCCCTTTGGATCACGAATTCCGGTTTGGCCATCAACAATAAATTCACGCGGGATAACATGAATCATTTCATATGACGGGGGAATTGTCACAGCTCGGGCGGCTTCGATCACTCTTTCAATGTCTTCTTTCACAATTTCATTGTTTGGATCACCAACGGCAACAACGCCGCGAGAATTTTTGGAAATTAAATTGGCACTCCCCACAGAGACATAAGCACTACCGATGTTAATGCCCGCCATTCGTTCCGCGCCTTCGACGCTTTGTGTCAAAGAATTAATTACAGATTCAATATCAACAATCTGCCCTCTTTTAAAACCTTTTGAAGGAACGCTTGCTAAACCAATGACATTGGGAATTCCGTTTTCTGGAATCGAGGCAACCGCGGTTGTTATTTTTGATGATCCCAGATCGATAACATTAATTATCTTATCTTTAGTCATAAGTTATCACAATTTTATCAAAACGAAAATCAACTATTTTTATATTTCTCTCTATTGTAAAACTTTTGGTTATTTTTTGCAAAGAATTAAGCTGATTTTCAATATCTTTATTTGATGACATGATTATTGTTATGTTTTTTAAACTTGCCATAAGATTGTTATCATCCGAAATGCGAATATTCGTCAGGTCAAGATTTTTTTTCTTGGCATTTTTTTGCAGCTGGCGAATAATATCAACTTGTTGGATATGAATTACCGTTGAACGTCGAAAATAAATATAGCTTACAACAGTAATTATACCTAAGGTGAAAATAATTAAAATTTTCTTAATCATTTAAGAAGTTGAACGATTTCTATCGCAATTTTTTCCCCTGCTTCTTCAAACAACTTTTGATATTTATTATCGAGGCCTGATGCATTATTTTTTACAATTTCAATATTTTTAAGAAGCACTTCGGGGGACAAATCTTTTTGTTCAATAATCACGCCCAAATTCAATGATTTTGCAAGACGGGCATTTTCAAGCTGTTCATTCATCTGAGCAAAAGGGAGAGGAATAAGAATTGCCGGCTTTTTTAAATATATAATTTCTGACACCGTGTTAATTCCTGATCTTCCGATAACCATGTCTGCGTTTGCTAAATAATTAGCGTATTCCTGCGATTTAAAGTAGTCGGCAACTATGTAGCGGATTTTAAGAATCGATGGCAGAGAATTCTTAAAACGGCTCATCTCCTCAAAATCAAGGCCGCCTGTTTGGTGAATCACAATATATTTCTCAAGAAGTGTTTTAATTATCGGCTTAATATTTTTATTAATTATTTTTGAACCTTGATGGCCGCCGCAAATTAAAATGGTGGGTATTTTTGATTTTATTTCTTTCGCATTGATTATTTCTTGCCGGAGCGGGCACCCTGATAAAACGGCATTTGGCAGGAATTTTCGCGACGGCTCAAATGAAATTAGTGTAATATCCGCGATTCTTGCCAAAAAACGATTAGCTAAACCCACACCGACTGTTCCCTCATGAATAAGTATTTTTTTGCCAAGAATTCTGGCGGCAAGGCATACTGGCAAAGACAAATAACCACCAAATCCAACTATAACCGTCGGAGAAAACCGAAGAAGAAAATATAAATTAATACAAACTGTTATTGGAAATAGAAAGATTGAGAAAATATTTTTAAGGGAAAAAAATCTATTTATTTTTACTGATACAGTTTTTACAAACTTAATGTTCTCCGCAGTTATTGCTTTATATTCCTGAGACAATAATCGATGCTCATATTTTTTGCCAAAAAAAATTATTTCCTGTTTTTTCACGCCGAGCCGAGGCTGTAGAAGAGATTGAATGACAGCTTGCGCTGTTGTGAAATGGCCGCCGATAAAACAAACTTTATACACACTCCAATTTTACCGTATTCTATGCCCGATATTCAACAATATCCCGATTGCGGCAAATTGGACAAGAATAGCCGAGCCGCCTGAGGAAATAAAAGGCAAAGGAACGCCGGTTAACGGTGAAAGAGAGATTATTGAAGATATGTTTAAAAAAACCTGCGAAGATAAAAAAATGACAATGCCGAAAGATAAAAATTGCCCAAAAACATTTTGTTTATTATTAATAATTTTCCATCCCTCGAAAAAAATTGTTAAATACGCAATTAGTACCAAGCTTACTCCGACAAACCCTGTTTCCTCGGCAATGATTCCAAATATTGAATCAGTGCTGGCTTCGGGTAAATAAGCATACTTCTGGCGAGATTTACCTAGACCCACACCAAATATCCCTCCACTGCCAACGCTAATTAACGCTTGATTTGAATGATAGGATGAACCATATGGTTCAATTTGAGGATTGAGAAATGAAAACAATCTTTTGGCTCGATAAGGCGCAAAGAAAACAATTGCCAAAAGCAACCCAAAGATAAGCGGGCTTATGTAAAATATTTTTTTAATTTCTGTTGTTTTTGAAATAAAAAACATCGATAATGCAGTCACGAAGATAATAAGCGCGGTTCCTAAATCAGGCTGAAGCATGATTAAGAAAAATATCAAGCCAATCAGCAGAAAAAACGCAAGAGCTCTATTTTTCTCTTCATTAACAAACCAATGGGAAAGAAAGATAATCAAACAAAGCTTAACCAATTCTGCAGGCTGCAGAGTGAAGAAACGAAAATCAAGCCAACGCCTTGCACCGTAAATTTTAACACCAATGCCGGGGATTAATACTAAAATTAAGAGCGTTAGAGAAACAAGAAAGAAAAAAATGGAAAACTTTTTATAATTTTCAAAGTTATATCTTGAAAGAAAGAATATTTCTAGTAAACCTACAAAAACAAAAAAACTTTGTTCTCCCAGTTTTCGAATGCTTCCTTGTGTTTCAAAAACAAAAATTATTCCGACAGTCGCTAAAAATATAACAGAGAAAATAATCGCCCAATTTAGTTTTTTGAACATATTTTTTTCACCGCCTCATTAAATTGCCGTCCTCTGTCAAATTCATTTTCGAACATTCCAAAACTCGTGAATCCGGGTGACAAAACAATATTGTCGCCTCGTGTTGCCGATTGATAGGCATTTTCAACCGCTGATTCAAAATTATCATATACTTTGCTCACTTTTTCTGTTTTTCCCGCTAAATTAGCGATTAATTTACTTTTAAAATCTTCTGTTGCATTTCCTTTAAGTAGAATAATTTTTTTGGCGTATTGTGAGGCTTTTTGTGCAAAAATGTCAAAATTACACTTCTTGCTATTTCCTCCGGCAATTAAAATCAGGCCTTTGTTTTTATACCTGTCAATCGCGATCTCGGCGGCTTTGGGAGTCGTGGCAGTTGTATCATTTATAAAAGTAATGCCATTTACCTCTCCAATTTCCTCCTGGCGAAATGGAACTCCGGAAAAATTTGCAAAAACGCGCCGTATATTTGCATCGTCGATGTTTAATATTTGCGCAACTTTCAAACTTGCAGAATAATTTTCTCTATTATGCTCTCCCTTTAATTTTAAATCATAGCTGTTAACATTTTTTGAGTCAAAAATTATTTTTTTTGAAAGATAATTGTTAGGTATAGATACTAATTCATCGTGATAAAGTTTTTTATTATATATTAGATAATCCCGCGGTTGTTGATAAAGATAAATTGCTTCCTTATCATGAATATACTCCTCCATATTTTTATATCTATTCAAATGGTCCTCGTATATATTTGTTAAAACTGCAATATGTGGAGAAATTTTGTCAATATGAAAACCGAATAATTGAAAACTCGATAATTCAAGAACAACTTGTGTGTTTTCGTCTTGCATTTCAAGCAAAGTCATTAATGTTTCACTTCCTGCAACATTTCCGTCTATAAAGGTCGGATATTGTGTTTTTATAAGTTCATAGGCAATCATTGTGGTTGTAGTTTTCCCGCGAGTTCCAGTTACTCCAACGATATCAACGGGAGAGAGTTTGGTAAAAAGAGCCTCTTCCATCTGCAATTCTTTCTTTTTGAACATTGCGTATTGGACTACATCTGCATCATGAGGAATATCGGGATTTAATAAAATAATATCTGCCCAATCGATATCTTCTATTCGATGTTCACCTAGCACATATTTTTCAATTTGAAGATGTTCAAGTTTTGCAAGTGAGCTGGCAAGTTTTTTTTCACTTTTTAAATCAGACACTCGAATTTTTGCATCCATTTCATGAAAAAATTTTGCCGCACCAACTCCTCCCCCTTGAAGTCCTAAGCCTAAAATCAGCACTTTTCGGCCCGCGATCTCTTTTTTAAAATTATTAAATTTTGTCCAATTCATAAATTTGTCTTTAGCTTATCATAGCAATCCATAGTCCAAGAATTCCCAAAATTAGCCCAGTCATCCACGCCCTCATCACAATTTTTGGTTCTTCCCAGCCAATTTTTTGAAACCATAAATGAAGCGGAGCCACAGGAATAAGTTTCTTATGAAAATATTTTTTCCACATAATTTGTAAAAATGATGACCCTGCTTCAACAAAAAACAATGCTCCAATAACAGCTATCGCCAGAATTTTTCCGGTTAAAAGACCTAAAAGGCCAAGGCACGCACCAAACGAAAGGGCTCCGGCATCGCCAAGCAACACCCGGGCCGGAAAAATATTAAAATATAAAAACGCAATTATTGCTCCGATCCATATATATATAAAAACTGCCATCGTAGGATCAAGAATTGTTTCGGAAATCACTGCAAAAACACCCAAACAAATTAATAAAAGCCCTGATGATAATCCATCTAAACCATCGGTAATATTAAATGCGTTGGCAAAACCGGTAATAATTAATGACGAGAGGGGAATAAACAAAATTCCAATATCCATTTGCCCCAGTGAATGAATATAGATAAAATCATAACCCATGGCAAAAAACAGAA
>JBGSIU010000050.1:0-30992 GCA_041742375.1 Patescibacteria group bacterium | reverse complement strand
TTCTCAATAATTTGCTGAGAAAGAAGGCAAACGCCATCATAGAATCCGCCTTCAAATGAATCATCTGCCCAGCTAATATCACTGTTTGCTTTTTCAAGCCACTCTGAATAATAAAGTTCATTTTTATTATTTTTCATAAATAACCCTCCCGTTTTCAAAAATTTCCTGAATAAATAAATCTCCAATTTCTTCTCTTTTCTTCACTTCTTCGGGAGTATAAACTAAAAAATCCATTGGCATTAAATAATGTTCATTTCTAATTAATTCACGAAGTTTAACTACCCTATCAATCCTTTTTTCATCACTTTTTTTAATCACAAAAAAGTCCAAATCGCTATCTTCGTGCGGTTTACCCCAGGCATATGATCCGTATAAAATGATTTTCTCCGGATCGTAGGCTTTTAAATCATTAACAATGTTGTCAATTATTGGCTTAATATTTTTTGGCATAAGGCTTAATTATAACCAATTCTCGAAATTTTAGTATGTTGGCAGAAACTCTTTTATATTTTCTATCGTTAAATTAAACTGCTGTCCTTTGCCTTCAACCATCATTCGTGCAATTTTGCGAAGAACTCCTTGAATCGTGCGCTCCAGAGTCCGAATCCCGGCGTCAAACCCAAGCGGGCGAACGATGCGCGGCCAAACATCTTCCGCAATCACAACATTTTCTAGTGAAAGTCCAAATTCGCTCAATGTTTGTGGAAAAAGATAATTTTTGGCGATAGTAATCTTTTCTTCATCAGTGTATGACGGCATCTGTATTAATTCCATGCGGTCAAGCACCGCAGTTGAGATATTTCGAGTATTATTGGCGGTTGCCACAAAAAGCACTTCAGAAAGATCAATCGGATAATCCATAAAATGGTCTAAAAATCGGCTGTTTTGCTCAGGATCAAGAAGCTCGACTAAAGCTCCCATCACGGTTGCCCGCGCGGTTTCCTCTACGCGATCAATTTCGTCAAGAAGAATCACCGGATTCTTACTTTGGGCCGCGCGAAGAGTCTTCACAATTTGTCCCGGTTCAGCATCAGGAAGTGACCGCGACTGGCCGCGTAAAAAAACTAAATCTCCCAAACCGCCAAATGGGATGCGGGCAAATTTTCGTCCCATACTCTCTGCAATTGATTTAGCAAGCGTGGTTTTTCCAGTTCCGACAAGTCCCACTAAACAAAGAATCGGCGCTCTTGAGAACTTTCTTTCTAAACCTTCTCGACCTCCTATACCCCCTTGTAATTTGAGGACTGCTAAATATTCCAAAATTCTTGTCTTAACTTCAGAAAGGCCATAATGGTTTTTTTCAAGAATGTCATGAGTTTTTTTTAAATCAAGCGCATCTTCTGTCCTTTTATTCCAAGGAAAAGAGCAAATCCAATCTAAATAATTTTCGGTTTTTTCAAATTCAACAAAAAAATTAGGAGAAGCAGAAATTTTTTCAAGCCGCGAAATCATTCCAAGTGTTTTCTCTTTTAAATCAGATGGAAGTTCCTGAGAATTAATTTGAGATTGAAGTCCGGAAACATCCGAAGGACTTTTTATCATGAAATTAATTATATACTAAATCTCGTCTTTTATCTCCCTCCTCCGGAATATCTGCTTCTGAATTGACCAAAACTTCCGCCTCCTGGGCGCGGCGGCGGCGATGACGATGACGGCCGGCGTATTCCTCCACCGCTGAATGGCCGGCGCGAAGGAGAAGAAAATCCTCCTTGGCGCGGCGGCGGGCGGATATCGGTTTTTGGCCTTTCTCCTTCAAGATAACTGGTCAAATTTAATCTTCCCATTGAGTCAACTTCATAAATTTTCACTTTCACCGGGTCTCCTTCCTTCAAAGTTCCCTGCATTTGAGAACTGTGCAAAAGCCCTTCTTTGCCCGGCGCAATTTCCACAAACACGCCAAAATTCATAACGCGTGTCACTTTTCCGTCAAAAACTGTGTCGCCGGCTGTCATTTCCCGAGTCAAATTTTCAATCCAGGTGACAGCTTTTTGCAAAATCTCCTCAGTGTCTCCTCCGACAAAAATCGTGCCGTCATCTTCCACATCAACTGTACCGCCGGTTTGTTCAATGATGGCGCGGATCATCCGTCCGCCCGGCCCAATCACATCCCCAATTTTTAATTTATCAATATGGAGCATTTTAATCTTTGGCGCAAACTGAGAAACTTTTTCGCGCGGGCCTTTAAGAACGGCCAACATTTTTTCCAAAACGAAAAGTCGGGCGGTATGCGCCTGCAAAATTCCTTTTCGCATTAGCTCCACCGGCACGCCCGGCACTTTCACGTCCATTTGAATGGCAGTGATACCATCTGCCGTTCCTGCAACTTTAAAATCCATGTCGCCGTTAGCGTCTTCCATGTAGGCAATGTCGGTCAGTATCACGTCATCAATTAAACCCATGGCAATTCCGGCAACAGGCTTTTTTAAAGGAACACCGGCGTCCATTAAAGACAATGTTGAACCGCAAACACTCGCCATCGAAGTTGAACCGGATGAAGACATCACTTCCGACACGACGCGAATCGCATATGGAAAAGCAGAAGCGTCTGGAATCATTGGTAAAATTGCCCGTTCAGCAAGCGCTCCGTGCCCAATTTCACGCCGGTTGGTAAATCCGGTGCGGCCGGTTTCGCCAGATGAGTAAGGCGGCATATTATAGTGGTGAATATATCTTTTTTTAGTTAAGCCTTCCGGTCCTTCAAGATATTGCTCAAGAGACGGGGCGCCAAGCGTGGCAATCGTTAGAGCATGGGTTTGCCCTCTTTGGAAAAAAGCACTGCCGTGAGTTCGCGGAATCAGCCCGACATCAATTTTTATCTCGCGCACTTCAGTGATTTTTCGGCCGTCAATGCGAACTCCTTTTGCTTTAATCCGGCTCCGAATAAATTCTTTAAATTTTTTCTCAAAAAGCCCATTTACCGCATTTTCCGCAATCACATCCTTAAACTCAACTTTTATTTCATCGATTGCCCGATGCATCCAAGCGTCATCTGTAATGTTATCCTTTTTTTCAAGCTGTGGCCAAATCTGTTTTTTTAAAAAAGTGTCCAAACGGGCAATTTCTTCTTTCCCTACTTCTTTTTTATTCTCGACTGTCGGCGTAAATTTTTTCTTGCCAAATTCTTTCTGTAATCCTTCTATGAAGGATAAAATCGGCTGAACTTTTTCAACCCCAAACTGAAAAGCGTCTGCCATTTTTTCTTCAGTCACTTCTGTCGATTCTGCTTCAATCATTAATATTTTTTCGCCTTTGACTCCTAAAACCAAATTTAACGGCGACTTATCAAGCTGGTCGGCAGTCGGATTAACCAAAAATGAGCTTTTATCCTCTGTCATTCCCACCCTGATTCCGGCAATTGGTCCATCCCAAACAATCGAAGATAAAGAAAGAACAATAGACGCGCCGATAAGCGCACAAACATCAGGATCATTTTCAGCGTCAACTGAAAGAGTGACCGCCACAACCTGAACATCAAACCAAACTGAAGTGTCAAAAAGAGGCCGAATAGAACGATCAATTAATCTCCCTTTTAAAACTGCGCTGTCTGATGGCCTTCCTTCCCGTTTAATCCAACGGCTTCCTTTAATAATGCCGCCGGCATATAATTTTTCTTGATATTCAACTGAAAGTGGGAAATAACCAATATCTTTTGGATTCCCGCGGCAAACTGTCACAAGAACCTGAGTGTCTCCCATGCGAACCGTGACGGCCGCATCGGCTTTCACAGCAAACTTACCCGATTCAACGGTAATTGTTTTTCCTTCCCAATCAAATGTTTTGATAAATTGTGGAACCATAACGTGAACAAAAATTCGAAATTCGAAGCACTAAATTCGAAACAAATTCAAATGAAATAAATTCAAATTAAGAAGATTTCTTGTTTTTTAAAAATTTGAAATTTAGAATTTAAAAATTGTTTAGAATTTCGAATTTCGATATTCGAATTTATCCTTAATAATTAAGAGCCAGAAACAATAATTCAAGAAGAACTATTTAGACAGTTTCAACTTCTTTAACAGGTCTTTGTATCTTTTGTCGTTTTTTTTCTGCAAATAATTTAAGAGTCTCCGGCGTTTGCTGATCATTGATATTAATCCTTTTTTTGAATGAAGATCATGTTTGTGAGTCTTCAAATGTTCAGTGAGTTTTTTAATGCGTTCTGTTAAAAGCGCAACTTGCACTTCAGGGCTGCCAGTGTTTTTTCCGTCTTTGGAAAAATCTTTGATGATTTTTTGTTTTTCATCTGGAACTAACATATTTTTTAATTCGCGATCATCATAGGTTGTATTATCTTCGTAGAGACAACCTCCTGGTCTGTCCGCACTTATCAAATACAATCCAAGAAAACCGTAGATTTATTATTGATTATACCAGATTTCTTTATTTTATTACGTACTGTTTTAAATGAGCGAACCGCCTTTGTAAATTTTCGGCTGGGTCCAATCTGCAGGAGGCTGTGCCCCAACCGGAACCCCAACATTTGTTGGAGAGGAGGGGGGATTAATTGTGCTCTGTTGAGCAACTTGCACAATTGGTTGAGCTATTTGTTGACCCTGCAGCACATTTTGACCTAAAAATTGCATTACTTGAACTCGTCTTGCTCCCATTCTCATCATCATGCCGACAAGTTCATATGTCTCGGCTCTCACTTTTGGGCCAGATAGGTTTTTAGTTGCCATCATCAACCCGTAAAAAATATTGGTGGCAATGTCTGAGTCAACTTGATATTTTAGGTATTGTAAAAGATATCCGGTAATTTCTGTGCATGAGGAAGCAGCCGGGTTGGTTAGATTGTATTGGCTAAAATTTCCGTTACTATTTGAAGCGTCAATATTGGCAATTGGCACGCGGGTTAAGAATTCTTTTTCTTTTTGGTAAAAATCACCTAGCTGTTCCAGATTTTGCACATCAACCAAAATGACAAGTTCTGCGTCGGCGCCGGAATACGTGTAAATGATGTTATTTTTATCAAAAAGGGGTGAGCCTTGCTTTGGTTGTAAAACTAAGTGAAAATCTTCACCCTCAACATTATATGACACTTTATCCACGCCCGATTTCGCATAACCTTTTAAGGTCACCACCAAATTTTTGTTCCCAACCTGATCTTTAACACGGTTAATTGCGACAAGATTTGCAAATTCCACTATGGTTGGCGTAGGGCAAAAAAGGGTGACTTTTTTTTGCATTTTTTCAAGTGACAAAACAAGGGAAGTCATGGAAGCCACCGCGTCAAATGTCGGATTAGGGCGCGTGGCAATTAAAACGCTTGTCACGTTATTAAGTTGCGATTGAAAGTTTTGGAGCGTCTGTTGATCCATATTATTTTTTTACTATGGGATGCGCGCAAATTATAACATCTTTGAGCCTAAAGTCAACTTCAGGAGAGAGAACTATCCCACATTCATTCCCCATGGAAACGCGCTGAACATCCTCTTTGAAGCTTTTAATTGAGGTGATTTTCGCCTCGCCGATCACTTTTTCGCCTCGCTCAACCCGCACCTTATCCCCAATCATAAACTTACCTTCTCTAACGCGGCAACCGGCAATTCGGAATTTTGTACCTAAAAAATCCTGCACAATTTCCGCACGACCAGTGATTTTCTCCGTGGCCAAAACTTCATGAATTGATTCGGCCACCTCCCCCACTTCTTCTAAAAGCTCGTAAATTATTTCATAGGTTTTGACCATTACGCCTTCTGTCTCCCCCAGTTTAGCCACACTTTTTTCGATGCGGACATTAAACCCAACCACAAAAGCTCTTGTGGTTTTTGCCAAAAGAATATCACTTTCCGAGATATTACCCGTGCCGCTTAAAATTAAATCAATTTCTGAAGGCAAACTGGCCTTTATTGCCTCCAGGCTTCCTTCGTTGTCTGCCCGCAATATGAGAGGCAAGCGTTTACCGTCTCCCGTTGGCACTTCTTCCACCTCTGCCTTTTCTTCACCTTCTATTTTATCTTCGCCTTGATTTTCGCTGGCAGCAAAATCTTTACTCCCGCTGCTCTCCTTGTCATCCCCAGAAGTTGTCCCAATGCTTCCAACCACCGGTACAGTGGTAAATCCCTGGATTTCAACTGGATCGCCAACCACGGCTTGCGTTATTTTTTCGCCCCTATCATTTATAAGCGCGCGGATTTTTCCTTCGCGGCCATCAATATAGATCTTTTCGCCTGTTTTTAAAACCCCTTGCCTGACAATTGCGTGGATTAACGGCCCTATTTTATTATTCATGTAGCTTTCAATCACGATAAATCTATTTCCCTGATTACCCTTATCCCCCTTATTGCCCTTATAATTCATTTCCCAAATCAAGAGAATCATATCCAAAAGCTCTTCAATTCCTTGTTTTTCCTTAGCGGAAACTGGCACGCAAACAATGTCACCACCATAACCTTCAACCAACACGCCTTCAACTGACAATTGTTTTTTAATTTTTTCAAGCGAAATATTTGGCAAATCAGTTTTTGTGAGCGCAACCAAATGAGGAATATTCGCGGCTTTAATGTGGGCAATTGATTCTTTTGTCTGCGGTTGGACGCCGTCGTTCACCGCAACAACTAAAACTGCTATATCGGCGGCAGACGCACCGCGCGATCTCATTTTGGCAAAAGCTTCATGTCCCGGCGTGTCAATAAAAGTTATCTTTTTTTTCTTGTGAATGATTTGAAAAGCCCCAATTTTTTGAGTGATGCCGCCCGCTTCGCGAGTCGCCACATTTGTACCGCGAACAGCATCAAGAAGCGTGGTTTTACCATGATCCACATGACCAAGAATCGTGACCACGGGCGTTTTTAAAATTATTTTTTTCATTTTTATTTTTCACTTTTCTTTGCTTTTTTTTTAACTTTTTTTGCTGTTTTCTTTTCTTTTTTCTCTTCCGCTTTCTCTGGATTTTTCACTTTCTCCGCCTTTTTCCGTGCTGCCTCGCCTTTTATTTTTTTATTAACTACTTTTTTCTGTGTTGCCACGTCTTCTATTTTTTTCGACTTCTGCTTTTCTTCCTCTTCGCTTTCAATATCAATCTTCCAGCCCGTGAGCCGTCCGGCAAGTCCCGCATTTTGGCCTTTGGCACCAATGGCCAAAGAAAGCTGATCTTCAGGCGCCGCCACCCGTGCAGTTTTACTTTTCTCGTCAAGCATAATATTTAAACTTTTGGCCGGAGCAAGGGCGGAACGGATATATTCAACGGTGTTTTCTGAAAAAAGAACTAAGTCAATTCTTTCGCTAGTTCCAAGTTCTTTCAAAATTGCCTGCACCCGCACGCCTTTTTGGCCGACGCAAGCGCCGATTGGATCAACCCCTTTTTTATCTGTCTCAACAGCCACTTTAGTTCTTATTCCCGGTTCACGGACAATATTTTTAATTTTCACCGTTCCATTTTGAACTTCGGGAATTTCCCGTCTAAATAATGCTTCAATTAAACCAGTATTAGTTCTTGAAACAATCACGATGCTTCCCCGCGGAGTTTCTTTAATACCGGCTAAATAAAAAACCATGCGTTGATTTAAACGATAATGTTCGGCATATACCTGTTCCGGCGGCGGCATCACCGCTTCCGATTTGCCAATATCAACCACAACATTACCATGATCAAAACGGATAACTAATCCGTTGACAAGCGAGCCAATTTTGGCTGTGTAATCAGTTAGAATTGCTTGTTTTTCCGCTTCGCGGATTTTTTGTAAGATTACTTGTTTGGCAGTTTGGGCGGCAATTCGGCCAAAACCTGGCGGCGTCACATCCTCACCTTTTTCAAATTCTTGAGCTTCTTCATCTTTAATTATTTTTTTAAATATTCGGGATTCCCCAGTTTCCGGATTAACTTCAGACATATATAAATGAATGTCAATTGGAGAACCCAAAGCCGAGGCTTCTTTGCGGAATGCGGCAAGAACCGCATTTTTAATGGTTTCAACGACTGCTTCAGCTGAAATATTTCGCTCTTCGCAGAGCTGATTTAAGGCTAGGGCAAATTCGGATCTGGCATGAACAGACATAAATTAATTTTTAATTTTAAATTTAAAAACCAAAATTTGGTCTCTTTTTTCAAATTAAAAATTTCAAATTTCAAATTCTTTTTTAAGAATTCACTTTCTGCGAATTATTAAAAAAGATGGGCTTCCCCATCTCAAAAAAAGACATTTTCTCAAAACCAAAACTAATTATAACTCACTTTTTCTCTTTTGACAACTGCCATACCCGACCTCAGCTTTAATTTTGTTAACACAATCATCAATTGATAATTTCTCAGTATCGAGGCGAGCTGCTCTCACAAATCGGGAGTTTTGAATTTTGTTGATGAGGTAGGTGATTACTTCTGTTCCTAGCGGCTTGCGCCAGCCGTTTTTAACTTCTTCCCTGTTTTCATCTCTTCTATTTAACTCTTCAATTGAACAAGTTAACTCAAAAACAAAGGCCGGAATATTTTGTTCCTTCGCAATTTGAAGCGCTGTTCCAACATGCTCGAGGTTTTGAAAAACTCCTTCCATGACAACGGAAAAATTGTTATCAAGAAGAAATTTTAAAGTAGAAATCGCTGTCAAATTTGCGTATTCAAGCGCTTCTGTCGATTCATCAGCGAAAATCCTCTTGAATAAATCTACCTTTAACCAAACAATCCGTTTTTGAAAATCGCAAAGATTTTTTGCTATGGTTGACTTTCCAGTTCCCGGCGCTCCTCTCAAAATAATTAAAAACCGTTTCATAATTACATCAAAATTAATATTAAAAAATGTTCCTCCTGTATTTACTTATCCCAATCATCTAAAATGAACTTGTTTAAATGATTTGAATCATTTAATGTAATTCATTTTAAAACGCTTTTTCGCGCTTGCGTCGGACAATCCACTGTTTGCGCCGAACCTCTGTCCAGTTGGTGCCGCGGGAAGGCGGCAAAAGATCTTCCAGAAAATCAAAAAAACCGTACAGCATTTTTTTCATAGATTCATTATCAATAATTTCCTGAAGAATTATTTTATAACCCGAACCTCTTTCATTCATCCAGCGCTTCACCTGCCAAATGGTCGGACTAGTGACCTTAAGAAGATGTTTAATACGTTCATATGAATAGTCTTTCATCAGGAGAAAGGCGATTGAAAGCCGTTTTGAAAGCATGATTTTTTCCGTGTTAGTTAAAAGGTCAGTAATGAACTTTTCCGCCTTATTTTTATTATTTATTGAAATTAAAGAACTAATAAGTATCTCAAAAATTCTCGCATACACTTTCTCATCTAATTTTTTTCTTGAAACTTGACTCATACAAGATAGTCATTCTGAATTTACTCTAATGTTTTGAAACATCAGAATATATTCATTTTTACCTTTTTTGCTTCTTTCTTCAAGCTTTCGTTATGTCTTAATCTCTTAACTCATATTTCTCTTTTCAAATTTTTACTAATTTCCTTCGTGATTTTTAAAACCTGCAAAGCTTTTTCTCCTGAGATTAAATTTGTGTCTGCCTTACCATTAAGGCAACTGACAAAATGTCGGCATTCTTCTTTGTATGGATTCTCGCTTTCAATTTCCACAATCTCACGGTTTCCATTTTTTGGATAAAAAATTGTTGTTGATTGCGGCCGGCCGGCGCCGGGGAAAATAATTGAGGTTTCAAGAATTCCTTTTTCGCAAATCGCGCGCACGCCATGCGCCAGCGAAAAATCATTTGGCATAATTGAACTCATTTCAAGAGTTGCCACGGCATTGTCATAAAGAAATGTGGCGCTCACAAAATCAAACGAGTTTTTATTAATTTTTCCCGTTGTTTCATTTTTTTTTGGGATACCAAGTAAACGAAACACGGTGTCAATTTCAAACCACATAAGCTCGGCAATCGGATCTGTTTTTTCATATGCGCGATGATGACGATATGCATGAACTGCCAAAATTTTTCCCAACTCGCCGGAAATGGCTTTTTCACAAACCCATTTAATTTCTGACACAAAAGGCATAAGGGACGCAACTAAAAATACGCGTTTATATTTTTTTGCCATTTCCACCATTTCCCCTGCTTCTTTCAAATTAAATGCAATTGGCATTTCGCACATCACATTTTTCCCTGCTTTTAAGGCTGGAATAACAATTTCCGCGTGATTTTTTGTCGGCACACAAACATCAATTCCAAGAATTGTTTTGTCAGAGAAAACTTTTTCAACATTTGTCGTCCAGTTAACTCCAAATTTTTCAGCAACTTCTTTTGTTTTCCCTTCGTCTCGACCAACCACAAACGCCACTTCCACATCTGGCAAACCTTTATACATTGCAAGATGTAGTTTTCCCATATCTCCTGCCCCAAAAATTGCAATTTTTGTTTTACTCATAAACTAATTTTTAATTTTAATTTTTTCATTATATTTTTAACATCTCTCGGATTATTTTTTTGATATCTTGTTTAAAACTTTTTTCATCCGGCTTTTGACCTGAAATCCAAGTCATCAGAAAAACGAATGGGATAGTAAAAACGTGACAAAGCCGTGCCGCCGGTTAAATAAAATGGTGAATTTGCTCTTTCAATTATTTTTAAAACTTTATCTTGAAGAGGATAAAGAATATTGGTGTAAAACGAAGTCATATAAAATGCGAAAAGACTCTGGAAATAATTGATTTCTCAATTTTTTCCAACGGTCTTTAATTTGGCTAATTGGCACAAGACTGATTGCGTCATAATAGTTCAGGTTTTGCAAAACTCGAGCCATTGCCCAATCTTGGCCGAGCCAAGTCCTATCCTTTTTTCCCGCAAGAATTTCAAAAAATTCGTGCGGCGTCATTTTGTAATCCCAAACAAGCTGTTTAAAATTTTTTGGATTGCTGTAATGTCTTTTCAAAGCTTTATCCATGAAGTTTATTATAACCTAAATTATCGGATTTTTGGTCTAATCCCCGCGCAGAGCTAAAGGTTCACCACCATCCTTTTTTCTCGCTTTTTTTCTTCATTGCCTCACGAAGTTCTTCAAGAATTCTTCTTTGGTCACCGGAAACCTTTGAAGGAACATCGATGTTTAATTTGACATAGAGATCGCCGCGCTGAGAACTGTGAAGAAGCGGCATGCCTTGCTCACGAAGCCGGATGACGCGGCCGGATTCTGTCCCCGGCTGAAACCGGAATTTCACTGGCCCGTCAAATCCTTCCACCTCAGCTTCCCCACCCAAAACTGCATCTGGATAGGAAATTTTTAAAGTAGTCACCAAATGCGGCCCCTCGCGCTCAAAGCGCCGGTCTTTTTTCACCTCAATTTGCAAATCAAAATCGCCGTAGCGAATGCGATTGCCGCTTTCGACCCCGGCAGGAATCTTAATCGAATGCCTTTGGCCTTTAATCACAAGATCTTTTGCCGTGCCGTGAAAAGCTTCGCTTAAAGAAATCGAAATTTGATAAATATCGCGGCGCGGCCTTCGGCGTCCGCCGGAAAATCCTCCTCCAAAAAAACTTTCAAAAACTGAAAAAGCATCATTTAAATCAAATTCTCCGCCAAAGGCAGATCCGTCATCGCCGCCGCTGCTTGACCATGACCATTGGAATCCGCCTGGGAAACCTTGGCCTTGATTCATGCCGCCGCCAGGGCTGCCCGCTCCCATTCCACCCTGTTCAAATGCCGCGCTGCCGAATTGATCAAATGTCTGCCTTTTTTTGGGATCAGACAAAATTTCGTACGCCTGCGTCACTTCTTTGAATTTATCAACTGCCCCTTTTTCCTTGTTGCGGTCAGGATGATATTGCAAGGCCAGCTTGCGATACGCGGCCTTAATTTCCGTCTCAGTTGCTGATTTGGAAACTCCTAGTGTTGAATATGGATCGTTCATAAAAAAAATACTAACTAATACTAACTAATGCCATCCAATACTAACTAATAAATTAATCACATTATATCTTAATTAAAACTACGTCAACGATCATGAGAAAAATTAAAAGGCGGCATCCGTAGCCGCCTATTATTTTTATTAAAATCTCGTTCCCCGCTGTTAGAAACGCTGTCTGCAACGTCTTTACGATAAAAAACCTATGTTAAATAGGAAATTTATCAACTGTAAGTTCATACCCAAAGAACATCCAATATATTTTATAAATCCCAAATACCAAAATACATATTATCATTATTAAAAACGATAAACCCAACCACTGTTTTTTTGAAATGAGCTGTTTAATCAAATATCCAAAACAGCACGACAGAATTATTATTAAAAATATTCCTCCTACAATAATAAATACAATGGGCTCTTGCATAGAATGTCTTTCCGACCGTGAGTCGCGCATTAGCGCGTCTCTACAAAATGGTAACCCTTCGTCGCTCTCGCTCGCTCAGGGTAATTAAATAATCGTTCGACTTGTACTCACGATTATTTAATTACTTCCCCCTCTTCCACTTTTCCATTTGTTTTAGCCCCTTTGCCCGTAGATTCTTCTTGACCTGCTTCCGGCTGTGGTCCTCCTGTTTGAGAACCGGCGCCTGGTTGTTGCTTGTACATTTCTGCACCGATTTTTTGCAGCTCTTCGGACAATTCTTTAGTCTTAACCTCAAGATCCTCTTTTGATCCGCTTTCCAAGATATCCTTCAGGGCTTTAATCTTTTCCTCAACCTTACCCTTTACCTCGCCTTTAACTTTATCTCCCGCATCTTTCAGCGATTTTTCCGCGGTAAAAATCATGCTGTCAGCCTGATTGCGGGCGTCAATTTTTCCCTTTTTCGCCTCGTCTTCTGCTTTGTGGGCCTCGGCTTCGGTTTTCATTTTCTCAATTTCATCTTTTGAAAGTCCTGTTGAACCGGTAATTGTAATATGTTGAGTTTTATTGGTCGCTTTATCCACCGCCTTCACATTTAAAATCCCTGAGGCGTCAATGTCAAAGCTCACTTCAACTTGTGGCACGCCGCGGGGAGCTGGCGGAATTCCATCAAGCACAAAGCGTCCTAAAGATTTATTATCTGCCGCCATTGGTCTCTCTCCTTGCAAAACATTAATTTCAACTGATGTTTGGTTATCCGCGGCAGTTGAGAAAATTTGAGATTTTGAGCTTGGAATCGTGGTGTTTCTTTGAATTAAAGGGGTGGCTACGCTCCCAAGTGTTTCAATTCCAAGAGTTAAAGGCGTGACATCAAGAAGAAGCACGTCTTTCACTTCGCCTCCTAAAACTCCTCCTTGAACTGCGGCACCAACTGCCACCACTTCATCCGGATTCACCGATTTATTGGGCTCGCGGCCAAAGAATTTTTGCACCACTTCAACCACTTTTGGCATACGGGTCATGCCACCCACCAAAATCACTTCGTCAATGTCTTTAGTTTCTTTTTTAGCGTCTTTCAAACATTTCTTCACCGGTTCTAAACTCCCTTGAATTAATTCATCAACAATATTTTCCAATTTTGCCCGCGTTAAAGTCATGGTTAAGTGAAGCGGCCCTTCTTTGCCTTGAGTGATAAACGGCTGGTTAATTTCAGCGGTTGTTGATGAGGAAAGCTCAATTTTGGCTTTTTCCGCCGCATCTTTTAACCTCTGTAATGCTTGAACATCACGTCTTAAGTCAATCCCATGTTCTTTTTTAAATTCCTCCGCCAAATAATCGATCACTTTTTGATCAAAATCATCTCCTCCAAGGTGCGTATCGCCGTTTGTCGCTTTCACTTCATAAACTCCCTCGCCAAGTTCAAGAATTGTAATGTCAAAAGTTCCACCTCCAAGGTCATACACGGCAATCGTGTGGGCATGTTTTTTATCCATGCCATATGCCAAGGCCGCCGCGGTTGGTTCGTTAATAATTCGCAAAACTTCTAAGCCGGCAATTTCTCCCGCTTGTTTTGTGGCTTGGCGCTGTGCATCATCAAAATATGCCGGCACTGTAATCACCGCTTGGGTGACTTTTGTGCCAAGATATGATTCGGCATCGGTTTTAATTTTGGAAAGAATTTTGGCGGAGATTTCTTGGGGAGTGAACGCGCGTCCTTCAACTTCCACGACCGCCATGCCGTCGCGTCCAGATTTTATCGTGTATGGCAAAAGCTTTGAGTCGCGCTGCACGCTTTCATCATTAAACTTTCTTCCCATTAATCTTTTAACTGAATAAATTGTTGATTTTGGCTTTAAGACCATTTGGCGGCGGGCGACATCACCGACAATATTTTTGATTGGGTCGCAAGCTGACGGGATCACATTGCGGCCTTCAGCCGAAAAAATCACTTTTGGCGCGCCTCCCTCCATCACCGCGACACAGGAATTAGTAGTCCCAAGATCAATACCGATAATTTTAGACATACAACAAAAATCTAAAACTTAAATCATAAAATCTAAATAAAACTTAAAAAAGTCCGAAAAATATTTTTAAGTTTTAACTTTTTAGAATTTATTTAGGATTTGGGTTTTAGAATTTAGATTTTATTTATTTACTTCAACAATCACCTTCGCCGGGCGCAGCACCCGATCTTTTAGCATATATCCCTTTTTAACAACTTCAATAATAACATTGTTTTTCTCCCCAACACGCTTGTCAACGCATTCATGAAATTCTGGATTAAATTCGCAGTCTTTGCATTCAATCTCGGAAACTCCCTCACTTTTTAACGCATCTCTAAAGAGTTTAATCACAAGCTCAATGCCTTTGTCTGAAACATGTTTTTGCGCTTCTTCTAAATGGTCTAAAATATCCAAAAACTTTAAAATAATGTTCTGATTGCCGTAAAGGGCAATATCTGCTTTTTCATTCTGGGTTCTTTTAACTAAATTTTGATAATCAGCCAAGGCACGGCGCCAATTGTTGTCGAGTTCGGCGATTTTGCTCTCGAGCTCGTCAATTCTTTTATTATCTTTTCGCTCCTCTTGCTCTTGAAGTTCATCTTGTTTTGCACCTTTATCGTCTGCAACTTTTTGATTTGTCAAAATACCCAACTTTAATAAATCAAAATGCAAAAATCAAAATGACCAGCCTTCGCTCTTTTAGAGCTACGGCCGGCAGGCAGATAATTTTGCTTTGCCCTTCCGTAGCTTTAGCGAAGGAGGGTGTTTTTGATTTTTGAGATTTGATTTTTAATTTTGACCTTACTTCTTTCCAACTTCCGATATTAAGTTACTGACATATTCAACTGTCGGGATAATATAGGAATAATTTAAGCGCATCGGCCCAATCACTCCAATTGACCCACGAATGTTTGGACCGGCTTGAAACTGGGAAAACACATAGCCGCATGGTTCAAAACCCGGCCGTTCCCACTCATCCCCCATCAGAACAAAAAAAGGATCAGCGGTAATCCCAATTCGCATAAAAATTTTCTTCCACCAATCATCATTATCCAACATTTCATAAACAGTGTGGGCAAGCGCAACATTTTCCATGAATTCTGGCGTCTCCAGCAAGTTGCACACTCCGGCATAATAGAATTCATCATTATCAGTGGTTGCAATCGCAAGCGTGTTTGTCGCATCAGCCAGAGCTTTTGTCGCCTCATGTAAAAACTTATCGATCTTTCCCCGCACATCCCAAACTTTTTGCTTTACCGCAACTTCCTCCGAAACCGAAAGCGACTTTTGCTTCATTAAGCGGTTAATGTATAGTTTTAAGGCTTTTGGGGTCGGCACGCGGCCAGAGGACGTGTGAGGCTGTTTCAGGTAGCCGGCGTTAATTAGTTTCACCATTTCGTTGCGAATCGTGGCTGGTGAAACGCCCATTTGATATTTTGAGTCTAAAACCTTGCTCCCGACAGCCTCAGCGGTTTCGATGTATTCCTCAACAACACACTTTAAAATCTGAGCCTGTCTCGCGGTCAAATCATCTGCATTTATCATATATTAGCACTATCTTACTCCAAGTGATAAGCGGTTGTCAAGAGGATAAAGTATATTTTTCATCACCGGCAAAAAACATTCGGCTGGATTCCGTTGCCTCCGGCAATTCTTCATAAAGTTGGAATTCAGGGAGAAACATGTTGATGATTTTCCAAACAAATAATTCCTCCCCATAGGCTTTATTCACTGCCTCTTGGAAATTCACCCCTCTTACCCAATAGTGCAAAAATCTTTCAGGAGATAAAACCGTAAAAGCATTTGAAGATTTGGATCCGTTGACGGCTTTGGCGCCGATATTCACCCAGGTTTTCATCGTCCCTTTTCCATAACAAAGAGTTTGGTAAACAAAACCAATAGATAATTTTTTGCCCGACAGATCCTTAACAATTCGTTCTTTAACCACTCCTTCCTGATAAAACCACGCGCTGTTGCCGCTGCCGTGCAAATCCAAAAGAATGTCAGCAATATAACCCTGCCTATTAAGAGATGACAAAGTTTGTTTAAAACTGCCGTAAGAAGCACGCTCATCTGTTAAAATGACAGTTTTCCCATATCCTTGAGCTGCTTTTTTAAAGCGAGCACTGATATGGTCTTCTCCATAATCGTCTATTATTTGCGGAAGCGTTTTGCTGTCGAGATCTTTTTTGTCAACCTTGAATAAAAAAGCAAAAATGGGATTAATGAAATTTTTATAATTTTCATATTCGCTAAAACTGGTGGTATCATCATCTTCAACCACCAACACCAAAGCTCTTTTTTGCAATGAGGCTAAGTTGTTGTGCAGAATAATTTTATCTCTCGCACATGAAGCAATCACCAAAACAATAATAACAACCGCCAAGCCCCTCCACCAATATTTAAAATATTTTCGCATATTAAAACAAAAAAGTTTAAAATTTTTGCCTCTCACACTCTCGCTCTATTAATTCGAATTAACAGAGTAAAGTGGTTTAATATATTTTTTATGACACCTCAAACTTTTCATGAACTTTTCGCCTGCAACCTCAGGCTCCAGGCTGGCTGGAAAACCACTGTTGTTTCATTTACTTTACGCTTGCCCCACTGGTTAAAAGTGGCCATAATTGCCTTTTTCGGCTGATTTTTCTCCAAAAATGAAATCATACTCTTGCCAATAACAAGATCGCCTTTTGTCTTATTTTTCACTTCGATAGGTAAAATCTCTCCTTTTCTCTCAATGATAAAATCAACTTCTGCGCCAGACTTCGTCCGCCAAAATTTAATTTCGCCTAAAGGCGATTGTTTATAAAGTTCACTCCAAACAAAATTTTCTAACATTGCACCCATATCGTTTCTTATTGAAAGCGGGTTAAAATTTTTAATCAGAAAATTTCTCAAGCCTAAATCAAAAAAGTAAACTTTTGGATTTTTCACAATTTCTCGGCGTTTATTTTTAAAATATGGCTTCACTCGGTTCACCAAATAAGTTTCTTCAAGGAATTGCAAATTTTCTTTCAGGCTTAAAAAATTGATGCCAGCTAAGCTTGAAAGCTCATCATAGGAAATTAAATTTCCAATTTGAAGGGATAAAAGCGAGGCTAATTTTTTAATTTCTTCCTCAGTTTGCAAAAAAACATCAACATCTTTCACTAAATAATCTTCAAAAATTGAAGACAGCATTAATTCTTTTTCCTGGTTTTTTTTTGCCAACACAACTCGCGGATATCCGCCATATAATAAATACTCTTCAAATTTTTCGCTAAGACGGTTATTTAATTCTTCGTTATTTATTGATTTTTTGCTCATAATCGGCAAGATTTCAAAAAGTTCCTCATCTCGCCAATGTAAAAATTCGAGAAAAGAAAGTTGGAATAAATAAAAAGGGAAAAAACGGCCGGATAAATATTTGCCGGCTTGAACTGAAAGCTTAAGCGATGAAGAACCGGAAACAATAAATTTCTTGCCGGTCGCATCAAACAAATACTTTAACTTTTGTCCTCCGCTTTCCGCATATTGGAATTCATCCAAAAACACAGCATCGTATTTATCAACATAAAGTTTCTTAAAAATTTCTATGTCCTTCTCAAAAAGTTTAAGATCTGCTTTTTTTTCAAAAGTGATAAATTTCGTGTTTTTTCCTTTCTCTTTTAATTTTGTCTGTAATTTTTTTAGCAGAGTCGTTTTCCCCGTTTGCCGCGGTCCCTTAATTAAAAGGATTTCTTTTTTTTGAAGATAAGGCTCGATTTTTTTGTCAATTTCTCTTGGATATATCATAATAATAGCAGGGATAAAATTATTATTGTCATAATTTTAGCAGAGATAAAATTATTTGTCAAGAGGGAAATTTTGAGGGAAAAGCTGCTTTTATCTTTATACCTCGTCGATTTCGTCAATTAAAGCATTTTTTATGCGCCTTGATAAAAATTGAACTCTTCCTTCTATTTTTGCTTTTTCTCTTTCTTGCTGAATAATTTCAACAAGCTTCTCAAACTTGATTTTATCGCCTTCTGCTTCTCTGGGAGCAAGCACCCGGCAAGCCATGGCTGCGGCGGCAAGATATTCCTCAATAATAATTTGTTCGTCAGTCGACCCTTCAGATGATCTAAACTTTTCTGGTCTTGTTACAACTGCGCTTTTCTCTGGACACTTTCTTAACTCTTGAAACCAAACATGAACCTCGCCAGCAGAAGATAAATCTAATTTACCAATTGCAATCCCAAGCTCACTCATTCTTTTTGCTAATCCGTCAGCTTTTTCGTTAACAGCACAGGCTAATTCACTGATATCTGAAAATTGTCTTGTTAAAATATTTCGAGCAAGATCAATAATTTCATTGTCAGATAACTCTTCGCAATTAACAATTAAAGCGCATATTATTTTTATCTCCTCAGTTTTTTCTTTTGAAAGAAATCCTCGCGGAAAACCATTTTTCACAATATCGGCTAATTGACCTTTCCCAAAACCTTCTTGCTCAAGCTTATTTTTACACTCGGTTGTTTTTTCCCTTAATTCGGCCACTTTTAAAAGTGCCACTTTTTGGTTAAGTTCATCTTCGGCAAGTCTAATTGCCTCTTGTTGCTGTTTCTTTTGCCATGGGTGAAAATTCCTTTTGATTTTTAACTTATCGGCTGGCAAAAGCGAACGGGGGGGGTAAAACACAGATCGTAAATCGTCTCTTAACTTGTTAAACGGATGATCTCTTTCTCCTTGAATTGCCAAAAAATAAGCTTGAGTTTCTAAATCTGGCAAAGTTCTTATTTGTTCAAGCGCTCTTTCCACGTTGCGAATTAAAGCTGGAACCATATTATTGGCATCCATATCAACCCACCTTCTTACATAACCATTTTGCACATCGGCAACAAACCTGTCCAAACGAACACTTTTTAATATTGCCGGAAAATTTCTATCTCTGAGCCAATCAAGCGAGAACAATCCAATATCAGACAGATAATAACCAAACATATGAACAGCATGAATATATTCAATAATCTCAACTGCTAGTTTCTTTCTTTCTGGTTCATTTATTTCACACGCTGCTACAACCAAAGGTTTATATTCTTTTGGATCTAAATATTCGACGATAACCGAATTGCCTTTTTCTTCAATAAATTGAGGCATATGAGATTGTAGCGCTTTGTTTCTTCCAGCCATAATTCGAAAAACAATTTCGTCATGAAGAAAATCTTGGCATCCTGATTTAGCAACTCTTTCGGCATATTGTTTTCCTGCTTGTCCTTCAACTAAATACACATCAACAAATCCGCCTGCGCCGCTTATGAAATTCACTCTTTTGTAATCAGAAGGTTCTAATTCTTTTACCAGACGTAAACTATCTTTTAACTCCATAAAATTTAAAAATTTTCTCCTCGCCTACGCTCGCTCTATTAATTCGAATTAATAGAATAGAATTTATAAAAGTTTTATTAATTCTTCAACTGTAATTCCCAGAGGATTTAAAATTCCTTTTTTCAGTGTACCTTTGTTAATCATTTTGTGACTTGGAATAATTGCGGTTCTATTTTGGGAGTCGCGCATTTTAATATGGCTGCCTTTTTGAGACACAATTTCAAAACCCATTCTACGGAAGGCCTTTATCAGTTCCGAGGAGGAAACAATTGGCAATTTAGGCATATTGAAAGTTAATTTGTACCGGCATCACAAATTGCTTCACAAAATCAGTTTCGCAACTTGACTTTCTTTCTGGAAGATCTTCGAGATAAAGTTGAATTGCTTCTTTAATATTGGCAAGCGCTTCTTCAACTGTTTCTCCTTGAGAAGCACAACCGGGCAGATCCGGCACCCAGACAGAGTATCCACCCTCTAATTCTTCCTGAAAAACCACCTGATATTCAAGAACTTTTTGCTTTCTCGCTTTCATGAAGATAATTATACTACAAATTTAAAAGCCTATTCGAGCCGGGAGTGGAACGCGGCAATGCGGGGATCAAGATCGCAATGTGGAAGGTGTGAAAAAGGCTGATTATATGAATAGATAAAACTTTGCCGGCAATAAAAAAGCACTGCGGCGCCAAAAATAATAAAAATTATTCCCAAAATAATCATAAACGCGGCGTTATCAAAAACCCCGGTTTCCATCATGCCGGAAGCTGTTGAAGCGCTTGTTGTCGGTGTCGCGGTTGGAGCCGTTGTCACTAAAACGCCCGACTCTGTTCCCAAGATTTTTCCAAAACCGCTTGAGGCCGTCAGCACTTGATAACTTGTTGCCGCAACTTTTATTTGCAGAGAATTCAAGCTTCCACAGTCTAACAAATCGCTTCCCCCAGCATCAATAACGTTGGTGTCAGATAAACTTTTGGGGGCGCAAACGAATTTTAAGCTGGTTGCTCCATTTTTCAAAGCTTTCAAAGTTAATTTGGAAAAAATACCGCTCCCGGTTTTTGTCTCGTTTTTTTCCGTGAAAAAACCAGTGATATAAATTTTTTGATTGTTAAGTTCGAAGTGCTTGCCAAAAAGCGAGAAGAAGTTGCCATTTTCAATTTTAATTACTTCTAACATCTGCGGGTTATATTCTAAAACAACATCGGCGCCCGAAACCGCCACCCCTTCTGTGTCAATTTTTAAACTTAAGTCAAATTCTTGTTTTTCTTTAACCCCAAGTTCGGAAACATCAAAATAAAGCTTTTGCGACGAAGCCGACACGGCAGTTTTTGACAAAACAAAAAGTAATCCTATTGTTATTAGGCAGAAAATTTTTTTCATGGCAGTACTATATTTTTAACAGACATTTCTCACCCAGTCAACCCGAGCAAACTGTATCAGAAAAAAAATTTATCTCTTAAACACTTCAAAAAATGCTTCCTGGGGAATGGCCACGCGGCCAATTTGTTTCATTTTCTTCTTGCCTTTTTTTTGAGCTTCAAGAAGCTTGTCTTTGCGGCTGCGGTCGCCGCCGGACATTTTTTTCAACACATCCTTGCGGAAAGGGTTGACATCGGCGCGGGCGATAACTTTCCCGCCGATCGCCGCCTGAATGGCAATTTTATATTGCTGGCGCGGAATCACATTTTGCAATTTCTCAACCATTGCGCGCGACAACGCCTCCACGCGGGACTTTTCGGCAATAAAAGACAGCGCGTCTATTTTTTGTGCGTTTAATAAAATGTCCACTTTCTCAGCCCTTACTTTGCTAAATCCGGAGATCTCATAGGAAACACTGGCAAATCCGGAGGAAATTGATTTCAGCCGGTCGTAAAAATCGCTGATAATCTCACCAAAAGGAATTTTGTAAGTCAGTTTAACGCTTCGTTTAAAATATTCCATGTTGATCATTTTCCCCCGTTTGTCTTCACAAAGCGTAATTAACCCTCCTAAGAATTTTTCCGGAGTAAAAATTTCAAGCGTGGCAATTGGTTCATAAATTTCCCTGATTTTTTCCGGAGTGGGAAAATCCGTTGGATTATCAACAAAAACCTCTGCTCCTTGCTCTAAAATTATTTTATATTCCACCGTTGGGCTCGTCACAATCACCTGTAAATTAAATTCGCGGTTTAAGCGCTCTTTGACAATTTCGCAGTGCAGCATTCCCAAAAATCCGGCGTGGTATCCATTGCCAAGCGCCGCCGAGGTGATTGGTTTGATAACTAAAGCCGAATCTTTAAGTTTTAATTTTTCAATTGCTGACTTTAAGGCAATAAATTCATTATTATCAATCGGGAAAAGTCCGGCAAAAACAAATGGCTTGGGCTGAGTGTAACCTGGCAACGCCGCAGCGCCAAAATCAGTTGCCGCAGTATCACCAATTTGGGCCAGCGACAAATCTTTAAGACCGGTTGCCACATAACCAACTTCGCCGGTTTTAATAATTCCAGACGCCTCCATTTGCGGTTTAAAATATCCGACTTCAATCGGCACACACTGTCCGCGCGTCGCCAGAAATTTAAGCGTGTTTTTTTCATTAAAATCCTTAATATTTATTTCACCTGAAACCACTTTAACCTCAATCACTACCCCCTTAAAGGAATCATAAAATGAGTTAAATATTAATGCCCGAAGATTGCGCGTCTCTACGTTGGGAATATGCGGAGGCGGGACTCGTTTAATCACTTCCTGCAACAGTTTTTCACAGTTTTCCCCGGTTTTGGCAGACACCAAAATTATTTCTTCCTCCTTAAATCCAAAAATCTCCACTAATTCTTTTTTTGTGCTTTCAATATCGGCGTTTGGCAAATCAATTTTATTAATCACCGGCACAACGACTAATCCTTGCTCGATTGCTTTTAGTGTGTTGCCAATTGTTTGCGCCTGCACTCCTTGGGTTGCATCAACGACAACAATCGCTCCTTCACAGGCCGCCAAACTTCTACTTACCTCGTAGGAAAAATCGATGTGGCCTGGGGTGTCGATTAAATTCAGAATATATTCTGAATCAAAATTCGAAGCACGAAATCCTAAATCCGAAACAATGCTCAAATTATTTAAATTCAAATGTTCAAAACGTTTTGGATTTTGAGAATTTATATTTTGAATTTGTTTCGAATTTCGATATTCGAATTTCGGATTTGGCGCATGATATATCATCCTCACCGGCGCAAGCTTTATCGTAATCCCCCGCTCGCGTTCTATTGGGTTAGAATCAAGAAGTTGGGATTGCATTTTTCGCTTCTCAACGGTTCCGGTGATTTCCAAAAACCGGTCGCAAAGCGTGGATTTTCCATGATCAATGTGGGCGATAACACAGAAATTGCGGATAGACAAAAAAATTGCTCAATTGTCCAATTGTTCAATTGAACAGTCCTGTTAGTTATTTATCACTTCATTTGTTAATTCCAAGTTTTTCCTCCAATTGCCGATTTTAGAAAGAAGGGACAAAAAGATTTTTAATTCTTCAACATTAAAATACCAAGCGCTAAGCAAATATATAAATATTCCCCAAAAACTGACAACTCCTGTTAATAACAACAAATTAATCGTGCGGGTCGTGTCAAAAACAAGCTTGTCCAAAATTTTCATCGGAACATATGTCAAAACCGCCATAATAATTCCCGCCAAAATAATTCTTGTCATGTCGCGGTATAAATCGTGGTGATTAATAAATATTTTTTTGTTAATGAGCGAAATATAAAGAAAAACGGCAAGGGCGATTGAAGAAATTGACGTTGAAAGAGCTAAGCCCACGACATCAAACTGAACCACAAAAACAAAAAAAATCGAAAAAATCACATTTAAAAAAACTGACACCAAGCTTAAATAAAGCGGAGTTTTTGTGTTTTTTGCCGCATAAAATGCCCGCATTAAAATTTGAGTGGCGCTTTGGCCAACAATTCCAAGAGACAACATCGCAAGCGTCCGCCCCGTGATAACTGTCGCGTTCCAGGAAAAAGCCGAAGCCCCAAAGGCAAGCCGTACAAAAGGAATTCTTAAAACAGTGATAAGCACGGTTAAAGGCACGACAAAAAAGAAAATCTGTTTGATGGAAGATTTTAAAATAAAAGAAAACTCGGCGATTTTGTTTTGGGAAAAAAGCGCCGACAGGGCAGGCAGTGAGGCTTGGCCAATGCTAAGGCCGAAAAGCCTAACCGGCAAACTCATTAAAATCATCGCAAAATTAAAAATCGTGTATTTTCCTGCAGAAAGAAGCGAGGCAATCATTAAATCTGAGGTATATTCAATTTGAGAAATTCCGAGACTCACGGTCCGCGGAATCATCAAGTGCAGCCCCTCCAGAAAATTTTTGTCGTGATAGTTAAAATTTGGCTGGTAGCGATAGCCTATTTTTAAAACCAGCGGCAATTGAATTAAAAAAAACAAAAATGTTCCAAGCGCCACGCCAAGAGCCGGGCCATAAATGCCAAGAAACGGCGCAAGAAAAATAATGCCCATGATAATGCCGATATTATAGAAGACAGGGGCTAAGGCAGGAAGAAAAAAATGATTAAATGATTGCAAAATCCCCGTGAAAAAATTGCCGATAATAAAAAATATCTGCGCCGAGACCATTATTCGCGTCAAAACTGCCATTTTTAAAATATCGGCATTCGAAAAGCCGGGCGCAAGAATACGCGAGATCGGCTCAGAGAAAAAGAAAATGACCAAATCAAAAACTAAAAAGACAAGCGCTCCCAGATTAATGCAAATATTCGAGAATTCAAAAGCTTTTTCCTGTTCTTTTTGCGAAACAAGACCGGTGAAAATCGGAATAAAAGCGGCCGACAAGGCTCCCATCACCAAAAGCTGAAACAAAATGTCCGGGATGCGGAAGGCGGCGTAATAAATATCAAGCAAGCGGCTTGCTCCAAAATACGCGGATAACAAGCGGGTTCTGATTAAACCCAAAACCGCGGAAATGGCAACCGCGGTGAAAATAAACGCCGCGGCGGAAAAAATGTTTGTCTGTTTGATCGTTAAAATTTTAAAACCTTTTTTAAATAAACTTTTAAACATATTTCGTTTTAGTCGAACTATAAGCGCGCCAAAATTATAGCAACTTGAAATCGCCTTTACAATCGGGTAAAATCGTAATTAATTGATAATTGAAAATGCAAATCTCAAAATGACAGAAAACATTTCTTATGTTTTCTGTCATCCCAGATGAGGCTTTCGGCCTCAATCTGGGATCTATAAAATAGCTTATAGATCCCGGGTCAAGCCCGGGATGACAGGAATTAAATGAAGTTTATTCTGTTATTTTAAATTTACTTTATGCCTATTCTAAAATCTGCAATCAAAAAAATGCGCCAAGACAAAATCACAACCGCGAAAAATCGCGCACAAAAAGAAGCGGTAAAAGATCAGATTAAAAAATTTTTAAAAGAGAAAACCGTTGAAAGTTATAATAAAACCGCCAGCATGATTGATCGGCTTGCCAAGAAGAAAGTCTGGCACAAGAACAAAGCCGCACGTCTAAAATCACGGTTTTCTAAAAAATTAGTTCCAATTAAAAAATAAGTTTTCTTGTTCCCAATCAGAATTTAGAATTTAGAATTTAGAATTTAAATTCGTAAATTCTGACGAATTTACGCCTGCCCAATCCATTAGCTATAACCTAAACTTCACTCGTGAATCCGAGTTTGAAAAAAGCTTTCTTGGAAAAGTGCTTCTCTGGGTGACCGCCACGGGAAAACACGTTATTATCATTGTTAACTTTATTTTAATCGCCTCATTTCTTTCCCGTTTTTATTTTGACCGCGTTTTATCTGATTTAAATGAAAGCATCAAGGTCAAAAGCGAAATAATTAAACAAAACTCAAGTTTTGAAGCAGACTATAAAACTCTGCAAAACAAAATTGAAGATATAAAAAAAATAACCAGCGCACAAAACCGCCCCATACAAATCATTTCTGAACTCGCCTCTCTTCTTCCCCCGGGCATAAATTTAAACAGTTTTGCCCTTAATAACAAAGAAGCCACGTTTCAAGCCCGAATCGATTCGGAAGATTCATTAACCATTTTTCTCTCCAATCTTAATTCTTCAAAAATAATTGAAAATGTGACTATCGAGAGCATTGAAAAACAAAACGTTAAAGATCAAATTATGAACGCAAGTTTTAAAATTATTATTATATGAAAATATGAAATATCAAGAAGCAGAAAATCCAGCACAGATGGGCGACAGATATTTTGTCCGGATAAAAAAAACGTGGGATAAACCTGAGGTGAGAACGTTTTCCGCCGCAACTGCCACCGTTTTTCTTATCGCATTTTTTCTTTTTGTCGCTTTAAAACCAACAGTGGAAACGATTTTTCTCCTTAATAAAAAAATTGCCGACGCCCGGGAAACCGAAAAATTAATGACGGAAAAAATCCAAAACTTAAATATTGCTCTTTCCAATTATTCTCAAATCGAGACGGACATTCCCCTGATTGAAAATTATTTTCCTTCTGAACCGAAAACCGATCAAATCGTTGAGATTTTTATTATGAATTTCAAAAAAACAAGATTAACATCGCCGGAATTTAATTTTCCAAAATATAACCTCGTCTCTCCTGAAAAAATCGGGCAAACAGCTCCCAGATCAATTGGAATTACAAGTTCTGCGAAAACATCATTTAATAATGCTTTGCTTTTCATCCAAAATCTTTTGTCCAGCAACAGAATTTTTTCAATCGATAGCCTTTCTATTAATAAGCGCGAAAAAGACACCAATTTAAATTTTAATTTTGAGGGAAAAACATATTATGAAAAATAATAACTTTTTATACCTTGGTATTTTTACATTTTTCACTGTTGCCGCATGGGTTGGTTTTGATTTGTATCACATCTCAATTTCCTCAACCATTCCGGAAAACATGAAGCAGGATGTGGTTCCTTTAAATCCGGCGCTTGATTTAAAAATTTTTAAAAACATCAAAGAGAAGAAAAAACCGGCCGAATTTGCAGAAGGAAGTGCAAGCGCCTCAACTGCCATCTTGCCAGAACCGGAAAGCACTCAATCGGCAGAGCTTTAAAAAAAACGCTTGACATTTATTGTTTAATTGTTTTATAAATAATATTGCAATGAATAATGCTTTTACTTTTCAGGGAAATTCCGCTCCCTCCCAGTCTGTCCCTGGTGGCGTGTCTGACACTCCCCAACCGCCTCCTTCATTTGTAAGCGAGCCTCTTGCCGCGGCTCCTGACACGACTACTCCTCCTGTCACTCCTCCTACCGCTCCTCCTGTTCAACCAACCGAACCAACTTATTCAAGTTCGGGCTCAAATTCGGGAAAGATCAAAGTGCTTCTTGCCCTTATTCCTTTAATTGCCCTTATTGCAACAGGAATTTTCACGTATAAAATTGTCAATGACCAAAGCCAAAAAATGAAATATAAATCCAGCGCGGCAACAGCAGCCACCTGTGGAGAACCATCTTGTCCTGCAGGAAAAACAATATGCGATAAAATTGATAAAGAACCAGTTGGTGAATGTAAAAAAGCTTGGTGGAGATGCTGCGATAGTTGCCGGCCGAATGAAATTGGTTGCGATGAGGGAAATTATGGCGATAACGGTGCCGTGCCTACTCCAGATCCAGGACAAACTTGTAATGCTCATATTGCTGGTGCTGCTCCGGGAACTTGTGATCAATGCTTAACTCTTTATGCTGACAATTGTGTTGGTCAACCATGGTCAGCTACGCGTTATCGTTGTCCAAACGGTTTCGGTCCTGACGGTTGCAACGAAAATCCTAGTGGTCCAATCGGAGGAACTATTGATGATCCTACTTTTGCCAGAACAATCTGTTTTGATGATTTTGGTACTATGCCTTATTATTGTGGACCGGGGCAAATTGATGTTGCAATAGGACATCCTAACGTTTTCAACGCCTATACTCTTTTTGATTTTAATGATCCAAACACAACCCCTCCTTATTGTGGTCATCTTTGTGGAGAAATTACTCCAACTCCAACCACACCAATGACAACTATAACAATAACATCCACGCCAACCAGCACTCCTATTCCAACCCGTACTCCTACTCCAACGGGTTGCCCCTTGGGATGTGCGGATTTAACTTATTTACCTGCTGGCCAACCTGCCTTGGGAAGCAGTATCACCTTAACTTGTGTCGCCAATGCCTGCTATGCATTTCACGACACTTATTATAATTTCCGTTTAATTCGTAAGAGTTCTTCTTCAGCCGCAAATCCTAATCCTTTGCCAGCTCCTTTTGTAACCGTTATTCCAGCAGCTGGGGCTTCCTCCGCCAGCACTCCCTACACTTTCCCACAAAATGGATATGGATATTATCTTTTTCAATGCCAAGTTTGTGACAGACAAACAAATATCTGTTCTGCTTGGCAGTGGCCAAATCAACCAATACCAACACCAACATCTGTTAATCCAAATTGCAGTATAAATGGCGCTCCCTGTCGAGGAGATGCAGACTGTTGCACAGGATTGCTTTGCACAGAAAATAGCGGAGGAAGTCCGGAAGGAATATGCTATCATCCAACAACCACTCCAACCTCTCGCCCTCCTCAACCGACTGCCACTTTAGGTCCTCTTTGTGGAAATGGCAATACTGATCCTGGTGAAGAGTGTGATGGAACAAATCAAGAATGCGATTATTTTAATGGTGAAGAATGTATTAATTATCAATGTATTATTCCTTAAAATATGAACAGAAAAGATGCAATTAAATTACTTTTGATTTTAGCAGTTTCAATAGCAATTGGCGTTCTAACAATTGTGCTTGTTTATTATGTGACCACACGCCAAGCGCCAAGCGCTCCGGAATCAAAACCAAAAGCCGCCGGAGGATTTTGTTGGTTGGAATTTACTTTTCCATCCCCCACCACAACTGCCACACCAACGCTCACGCCAACCGCCACCTCAACGCCAGTGCCTGGTGAATGCGGTTCTCAATGCTCATTAACTCTTCCCTGCAACACTGGTTTAACATGCACGACAAATTCTTACTGTTCTCTCCCTCAATATGTAGCCGCTTGTGTTGAAAGCCCATCTGTTGCCACTTGTTGTGAAGCGCCGGCAACTCCCACGCCCACGCCAACTGCCACATCAACACCAACTCTAACGCCAACGTCCCCACCGGGCGCGACAGCCACGCCAACCCCAACTCCCACGCCCACTTCCCCACCCGGCGCAACAACTATTCCCACTCCAACGCCTCTTCCCGGATGCTATGACACCTGTACTTCAGAAAGCGACTGCCCAGGAGGCTTGGTTTGCATGAGTGTCTCCGGCGTCTCTCGCTGTGTTAATTCAAGCTGTCCATATTCTTCAAATTGCGTTTGTACTGCTGCTCAACCGACAACACGCGTTCAGGCTAAACCAACAGAAATTGTTCTTCCCAAAGCCGGAGTCGCCTCAAACACCTGGACTGCAATTGCCGGCGGCTCCTTTCTGATTATTTTGGGCGTTCTCTTCTTCGCTCTATAATTTTTTTGTCATCACCTATATAATTAGGGGGTGAAAAAAATTGCAATTATCGGCGCTGGTTTTGCGGGCATGACCGCCGCTTTTTATTTAATGCAAAAAGGCTGGCAGGTTTCCATTTTTGAAAAAGAAAGTCAAGTCGGCGGTTTGGCCGGCGGGTTCAAGCCGGCGAAAAATGAATTCTGCTCTGCAGAATGGAATTCTCCTCTGGAAAACCATTATCATCATCTTTTTACAAATGATAAGGAAGCGATAAAATTAATGAAAAAAGTTGGCATTAAATATGAAGTAATCTCACCTGTAACTTCAATTTTTAAAAATTCACGCATCTCCCGTTTTGACACCCCTCTTTCCCTTTTAAAATTCCCCCATCTTTCGTGGCTTGAAAAAATCAGAGTCGGCGTTGTTCTTCTCTTTCTTAAAACACTCTCCCTTACTTCCCCTACCTCCCTCATCTCCCCTAAATTCTTAGAATCCCAAACTTCATACGTTTTTCTTTCAAAATGGCTCGGAGTCCACGCCTTTCAAATTCTTTTCAAGCCTCTTTTTGTGGGGAAATTTGGGGTGCTGGCAGACAAAATTTCCGCGATTTGGTTTTGGGCGCGCATAAAAAAGCGCACTTCAAAATTAATTTATCCCGTTGGCGGTTTTCAAACATTTGCGGAAAAATTAGCAGAAGAAATTAAAGAAAAAGGCGGCGAATTTTTTTTAAGTTCTTCTGTCCAAAAAATTGAGAAGGAAAATGGCAAATGGGCAATCCACGCAAACCAACAAAAATTCATTTTTGATCAAATTCTTTGCACTTTCCCCTTAGCTCCCCCGCCCGCCAGCGCTACGCCGCAGGCGTTGCGGGCAGGCCAAACTCTCCTTACCCCCTTAATTCCCCTTTTCCCCATCACTCATCTTGACTGTCTCACTCTTATTCTTGAAACAAAAAAGTCAATCCTGCAAAAAACTTACTGGCTTAACATCAATGAGGAAAAATTTCCTTTTCTTTCAGTTGTTCAACATACTAATTTAGTTAATAAAAAAAATTATTGCGGCCGCCATATCTGCTACGTGGGAAATTATCTTCCCAAAAATCACGGATATTTCAATTTGACCAAGGATGAGCTTTTGGCAAAGTTTTTACCATTTATAAAAAAAGTTAATCCCCATTTTAAAAAAGAGGAAATTATCAATAGTTATTTATTTCGTGGTGTTGACGCACAGCCGGTTGTCACAACAGATTATTTTGAAAAACTGCCTCCAATGGATTTAGCAAAAATCAATCCCAAGTTGCAAGGGCTCTATGTCGCCAATATGGATATGGTTTATCCGTGGGACCGCGGAGTGAACTATGCGATTGAAATTGGGCGGGAAGCCGCCCAAGAAATTCGAAATTCGAATGACGAAATTCGAAACAAATTCAAAATTCAAAATCCTTCAGCCTGCTGTTATCTGGGATATCCGGTGATTTCCCGTATCCGTTTGTAAAAGGGTTTGAGTTTCTGGTACATTTTTTTATAAATATCCCGGTAAATGGCCTCATACAGGCGATGCACGTTCATGTCCGGTTCAAAGACTTCTCCGACATGGGTCATGGCTTTTACCGCGGACGAAAAATTCTCGTGAAGCCCCAGTCCCACAGCAGCGTCGATGGCTGCTCCCAGGCCCGAGGTTTCATACAGCCTGGGCCTTGCGGCCGGCAGGCCGAAAACATCCGCCGTAATCTGCATGGCACACCGGCTCTGGGAGCCTCCGCCGGAGACGCGAAGGCTTGTGATGGGGATATGGGTTTTTTTCTCGATGCGCTCCTTCCCCTCCCGCAGCGCATATGCAAGGCCTTCCAGGATCGAGCGGTAAAGGTGAGCCCGGGAATGGACATCGCCGAAGCCGATAATGGCGCCTTTGGCTTCGGGGCCGGGCAGTTTGACGCCCGGGGTCCAGTAAGGCTGCA
>JBGSIU010000049.1:0-5085 GCA_041742375.1 Patescibacteria group bacterium | reverse complement strand
GCAGAATACATTTATGGTTATGTGAGTTATTACAACAATGATAGAATTGTTACCAAATTAAAAATGAGTCCAGTTAAATTTAAACAAATTTTAATGCAGGATTGTTAAGAATTTGTTCATCAAAAATGGGGTACTTGACACCACAACTATCGCGTTAAAGAGAGATACGCATTAAAATTCTGTCAAGTTTAACAAAAAAGTAGAATTAGGAGAAAACTGTCTGCAAAATATTTGCAAACAAATTATTTTGCAAGGAGTTTAATATTTATCAGTTATCCTTTTAGCGAGAAAAGCGATCTATTAAGAGTGGAATGTTTAAGAAGTGTTTTTATCACATATAAAGATGGGGCTCAAACTGCGCTTGACGAATCCAGAGGAAAAAAGTGGAACTCAAGAATTAAATTAGTGACAGAAGCGATAGGCAACTTAAAACAATTGGCTAGAATAAAAAAAATATATAAAGTTGAATATCTTTTTTCAGATATGCCCGTAAATCTTGCACAGAAACCAATAATTTCCAATAAAAAATATTATCTGTATAAATTATAGTTTTTTAACCAATCAATAAATTTATTTATTCCTTCTTGAATTTTTGTTTTTGGTTCCCAATTCAACATTTTTTTGGCCTTTGAAATATCGGCGTATGTTTTCTCAACGTCCCCCAACCGTGCGGGCTGAAATTTAATTTTTGCCCTCTTGCCAGTTGTTTCTTCGATTATTTGGATAAGTTTGGAAACCAAGACCGGGTATGAATTGCCGAGGTTGACTATTTCAAAATCAAAGGGTTTTTTTATCGCTTTGATAATCCCGTCGACGATATCATCGATATAGGTGAAATCCCTGGCTTGTGATCCGTCGCCATAGATATTGATTGATTCATTATTTAATATTTTCCTGGTAAAAATATAGGGCGCCATATCCGGTCGTCCTTTCGGACCATAAACACTAAAAAAACGAAGGATGGTAGTTTTTTTTAAATGATGTGCGTTGTTATAAAACCAACAAAGTTTTTCTCCCACAATCTTGGAAACGGCATAGGGTGAGATGGGACGATCAAGAGGGTCATTTTCTGAAAATGGCACTTTGGCGCTGTTTCCATAAACGGAGGAACTTGACGCAAAAATAAATTGTTTGATTTTACTTGCACACGCGTATTTTAAAACGTTGTTCGTGCCCAAGACATTAACTTTCATGTATAAACCGGGATTTTCAAGTGATGGTCTAACTCCGGCCCGGGCAGCCAGATGGACGATTTTTTCAATTTCATGGTTTCGGAAAATTTTGTCGAGAATTTTTTCGTCACAAATATCACCTTCATAAATTTTAAAAGACTTGTTTTTTTGAAGATTCGCCACGTTTTGTCTTTTGGTCGAAGGAGAGTAATAATCACTAAAATCGTCAAGGCCGACAATTTCGTAAGATGAAATTAATTTTTCCGCCAGGCTTGATCCGATAAAACCCGCCACCCCCGTAATCAAAATTTTTTTCATATGAATCAAAAAAGTACGAGATAATTATATAATAAACAATGCCATGAGAAAAATAATCGCCAACAATCTGCTCCCCATTTTTTTTATTTGTGTTTTTTTAAAACAGATTTTGTGGTTATCGGTTATTCCTCTTTGGCACACGCCCGATGAACAAGCTCATTTTGCTCAGGTCCAAAACACCGCCGAAGGAAATATTCCGGGCGTGCTTTCAACATCAAGGGAGGTTGTTGAGTCTGAAAAAATACTGAATGTTTTTCGTGACGAAAGGGGGAATAATAGTTTCACTTATCATCCCGAATATAAAATAGAATATCGAAAAAAATCCTTCGAGGGCAGATACGAAAAAGAAATTAAGGATATTAATAAGTCCGAGAGAAAAAAGCTGGTTAAAAACGAAGCCAGCGGATATCCGCCTCTTTACTATTATTTTTCCGCCATCGGTTATAAAATCGTATATTCCGGAAGCATAATCGACCGTGTGTTTTTTGTTCGATTTTGGCAAAATATAATTTATCTCTTAACGATTTATGTTTATTATCACCTTGCGAGGTCGTTTTTTAAATCAAAAGTGCTTATTTTTTCTTTTCTAACATTTATTTCTTTCCTGCCGATGTCTTCTTTTGTTGGCGCCGGCGTGACCAGCGACAATTTGATGAATTTGCTTTTCCCTTTACCAATTCTTGTTGGAGTTAAAGTGGTTAAAAATGGAGTAAAAATTTCTTATTTGATTATTTTCCTGATGGTTTTTACCTTAGGATTCCTCACAAAGCCTCATTTTATAATTACGATTCCAATTCTTGCCTTCTCAATATTAATAAGAAAAATTATCGAAAAAAGAGTCAGGGTTTTATTTATATATCTATTATTGTTTGTATTTTTGCTTTGTATTTATTATTCTCAGGGGATATTGGCTTTTATAAATAATGGAGAAATAGAATCTATTGTTCCCGATGTTGGCAAGTCAAGCTTGTTAATTAGTAGGATATCATTATCTGGAGCAATCGACTATCTTTTCATAACCTTACAGAAAACATATCGGGAAACTCTTCCTTGGTTTTGGGGAGTCTTTAGATGGTTGAGTTTTACCTTAAACAGACGGTATTATCGTTTCTTTAATTTTCTTCTTGTGGTTTCTGCAATTACATTGTTCATGCGTGTATCTTTGAAAATAAAATCAAAGAAAAAAATAAGTAAGGATAATCTCGCGGAGGCTTTTCTCTATTCATCAGTCGCCATATATTTTGCTGCGATTACTTTTTGGGATTATTTATTTTTTTTAAGTCACGGTTTTTCATTGGGCATGCAGGGAAGATATTATTTCCCGGTTCTTTTTCCAATCGTATTTTTTATTTTCAAAAATATATCAGCACTTCTTCGGAAGGAAGTCTTAATCAAAATGTTTGGCGGCGTAATGATTCTCTTAAATTTTTATGCGATTTTTGAAATCGCAAAATCATATTACAGTTTTTCTTCTTTAAAAGAATTTATCTTTGAGTTTAGCCAGTATAAGCCGCAGTTTTTCAAAGGAATAAATATTATTATAATTGCACTTCTATATTTGATTGTTTTGTTGGTCTTTTTAATTGAATATTTATCATTTAAACATGAATCGTCTAAAAATTAGTTTTGTATTATTTTTTGCCCTTTTAATTGCATACATATCCATAACCGGAGCTAATGTTTGGGAATATGATAGTAATTCAGTTTTGGAAGTCGCCAAAAACATTGTCGACCATAGAACAATTGCTATCAGTTGTTTTTTTGGAGAAAAAACGACAAGTGGTATCTGTTATTCACGATTTGGAATTTTATTGCCGCTTGTCATCACGCCATTTTATTTGCTTGATAAGCTTTTCCAAGTAAATTTTTTTGTATATTTAACAAATTGTGTGATAACCGCGGTGCTTTCTGTGTTAATTTTCAATTATTTGTTGAAACTTAATTTCTCGGCAAAAATGTCACTCGTTGGCACGCTAATTTTTTCTTTCGCGACATTCGTTGTCTTCTACACCAAAACTCTATTCTCGGAACCGTTATTAACTCTTCTCATGTACTCCTCGACATATTGTCTGTTGTTTTGCCGAAAGTTTTTTCTGTCAGGAATTTTAATGCTTGCCGCATGCTTGACGAAGGCGAGCGCTTCTGTTGGTTTTATTCCGCTTTTTTTACTGTCATATAAAACAAAAACAAGCTTAAAACAAATTGTAATTTTGATTTTATTCGTAGGAATTTCAGTAGTTTCGTATGGAAGTTATAATTATTATCGATTTTCAAACATTTTCCAAACCGGATATGCGAAAATCTCCTTTCAGCCGGCGCTTTTAAAGAGCGCTTCTTTTTACTTATTTTCACCCGGAGCTAGCGTTTTTATCTTCCAACCGGTTCTTATTATGTCATTAGTTGGATTAAGATTTTTTAAGAAAAATAATCATAAATCATTTTACGCACTGGTACTTTTAGTAGTATTGTATTCGACCGTGATTATTACTTATTCCCGATCAAGAGAAGATTGGGCGTGGGGTCCGCGTTTACTTTATCCGATAATACCATTCCTCGTGATTTCATTAATTTTCTATCTAAAATCGATTAAAATAAAATTTTTAAAAAACGTGTTTGCCGTACTTCTGATATTATCATTATTTATTCAGTTATCAGTGATTGTTATCAGTTATCACCGATTTTTTTCGTTTACAACTCATAAATATGGAGATGCGGGATACAAGAGAATATATGAAAATTACGACAGTTTACCGATATATGGACAATGGAAAATGTTTTTTAAAATTGGTTATGTAAAGAAAGATGAAGTTTTTTGGAAAGAAGCGTTTCAAGATAGAAAACAATTCGACATTAAAAATACGATTGGTCCTTTTGATTTATTTTTTCTTTGGTCAAGAAAAAACATTTTGATTTTGCTTTTTTTGCTTATTATCGAAGCAGTTTTAATGAAAAAAATGCTTTATCTCATAAAGACATCGGATTAAAACCTTCATTGCCAACGACGAGATTAATATTCTTGTGTTGAAAATACGATTGTTTTATAATTACAAAATAAAAATAATAATCTGGTGTTACACAAACATTGCCGTTATCTTTTGTATTGCTTAAAATTTTTAAAATGTTTTTCCCCGACGTCCAATCAGTTGAATATTGATAAATATCTTCCTTTGCAATATCCGCATTTTTTAAATCAAACATAATATTGTAGTCGGTTTTCACATATAAAACGATAAAAAGCAAAATTGATATGATGATTATTTTTTTGCTCTTGACCATAGAAAGTAATATTGCCAAAAGAGGGGAAGTGATAATTAAATATCTTGGGAAAAAACTTGCCGAAGAAATTGTGACCATGAGCAGGGCGATTAAAATCGTCAGAGTAACTGCCCAAACTATCCTTTTTTTTCGATAAAAAAAAGCTAGCGATAGAAATAGTAAAAGTGAGGTCAGTTTATATTAAACTCCTTGCAAAATAATTTGTTTGCAAATATTTTGCAGACAGTTTTCTCCTAATTCTACTTTTTTGTTAAACTTGACAGAATTTTAATGCGTATCTCTCTTTAACGCGATAGTTGTGGAGTCCTACGGCAACAAA
>JBGSIU010000048.1:0-4154 GCA_041742375.1 Patescibacteria group bacterium | reverse complement strand
TTTGTTGCCGTAGGACTCCACAACTATCGCGTTAAAGAGAGATACGCATTAAAATTCTGTCAAGTTTAACAAAAAAGTAGAATTAGGAGAAAACTGTCTGCAAAATATTTGCAAACAAATTATTTTGCAAGGAGTTTAATGGATATATTTGGTTAATGCTGGTATTTTTGAATTTAATTTTGCAAATCTTATTTATCTTTGCGTGAGAATAATTTTCTTATTTTTCTTAATGAGCTACGGCAAAGCGCTTGCGAGATCAATTATTGCCTCGCGCGAGCTTGATCAGCTTAAGGATGATTTTCTTTCAGTCGCCTCTCATGAACTCAGGACGCCGATGACCGCCGTTAAATCATATATTTGGCTTGCCATAAACCATAAAGAAGGGAGCTTAAAAGAAAAACAAAAATATTATTTAAATCGCGCTCTTGATTCAACAGAAAGGTTAATTGATTTGGTTAACGGGCTTTTAAGCATTTCCCGAATCGAATCCGGTAGGCTGGTTTTAAATATGGAAAAAACCGACATGATGCCTCTTTTTGAGGAAGCACTAAAAGAACTGGCGCCCCACATCAACGAGAAAAAAATTAAAATTGAAATCGAAAAGAAAAATTTAGCTACTGTTTTGGCCGATGCCGGCCGAATTAAAGAGGTACTTCTTAATTTAATTGATAATGCGCTTAAATTTTCGCCCTCTTCTGGTTTAATCAGTATTTCTTTTGAGGAAAAAAATGATGAAGTGATTTTTCAGGTTAAAGATAACGGTGCAGGTGTTCAAAAAGAATTCCTGCCTCATATTTTTGAGAAGTTTAATGTGGTTAAATCAACTTATGTCATTCCCCATGCGTCCCGCGGATCAGGGCTGGGGCTCTACATTTGCCGCTTGATTGTGAATCTTCACGGCGGAAGAATCTGGGCGCAGTCTGAAGGAGAAAATCGCGGCACGACAATCTATTTCACTTTGAAGAAATATGCTTCCTGACTTCTTCCAAAATCTCCCCCGGATTTTTTTCCGATTTGACAATGCAAGCCGCCACTTCGCCGCTTTTCACTTTTTCAGCAATGCGCGGCTCTTGATAAAGGTTGGTTAAAAGAAGAATCGGGCAGTTATTAATTTTTAAGGGAGCGTTTTTTAGGGCGTCAAGAATTTGGATGCCGTCCATTTTGGGGAGCATAATGTCAAGAATAATTAAATCCCAGCCGCCTTGCTCAATGATTTTTAATGCCGCCTCGCCATCACTTACCACTTTAACTTTAAAGCCGGCGCTTTCCAAAATTTCTTGGTAAATATCGCTTAAATATAATTCATCCTCAACGATTAAAATTTTCTGCACGGAGTAATTATACTGTAGGGAAAATAATAAGGCAAAAATTTGATAAAATATAGGCTATATGAAGAGATATTTTAAGAAATTTTTTATCTCCACTTTCGGCTGTGCGCAGAACACGGCGGATTCAGAGAAAATTGCGGCAAAATGCGAGGCGGCGGGTTACCGTTTGGCCAAAAAAATTAATGAGGCGGATTTGGTTATTATTAATTCCTGCATGGTCCGCCAAATGGCGGAGGACCGGGTGTATGGGTTGGTCCGTAACTTGACACAGAAAGAATCTGGAATCTGGAATCTAGAATCTAGAAAGAAACTAAAAAATCCAGATTCTAAATTCAAGATTCAAGATTCAAAAATAATAGTGACGGGCTGTATGGCCGGAGTGGCCTACGCCGATAAGACGGGAAAGATTATGAAAAGGCTACAAAAAAGAATGCCGGGGGTTGAGATTATACCAAATTTGAAATTTGAAATTCGAAATTTGAAAACAAATTTAAATGATAAAAAACAAGGCAACACGGAAACACAGAAAAATGTCGGAGACGCAGAAAAAAATATTAACAATGGAGCAATGGAGCAACCTGCCCGCAATCGCCTGAGCGAAGCGATGGCAGGCGGGTCGAACAATGGCTATTGTCTTATTCCTATTTCCAATGGCTGTAATAATTTTTGCTCCTACTGCGTGGTGCCTTTTGCCCGGGGGCGCGAAGTTAGCCGGCCGTGGGAGGAGATAGTTCAAGATTGCAAACGCGCAAAGGCGGCGGGTTATAAAAAAATCATGCTTTTGGGGCAGAATGTGAATTCGTATGGTTCTGACATAATTAAAGAATCTGGAATCTGGAATCTGGAATCTGGAAAAAACCAGAAAAATCCAGATTCTAAATTCAAGATTCAAGATTCAAGTGTTAAGCCTGTTATGGTCAAACACCTTGGCCGCTTCCGCATCCCAACTTTATTTCCGCATTTGTTGAGTGAAGTTGCGTCTTTTGGATTTGATGAGGTTAATTTTATGTCTTCAAATCCTTGGGATTTTTCGGACGAGCTCATTGATGTAATCGCCCGCAATAAAAACATCTCTCGCACAATTCATTTGCCAGTGCAAAGCGGAGATGATGAAGTTTTAAAAAGAATGAACCGCTGGTACACCCGCAACGAATATTTAAAACTCGTTGCGAATTTGAAATTTAAAATTCGAAATTTGAAATTAAGTACAGATATTATTGTCGGATTTCCCGGCGAAACAGAGAAACAATTTCAAAACACCGTCAAATTGTGCAGAAAAGTTGGTTTTGATAAGGCATATATCTCGCTGTACAGCCCCCGCCCCTTAACCGCCGCCTCCAAAATTTATCCTGACGGAGTGCCCCATGCGGAGAAAAAAAGAAGGTGGGAAGTGCTGGAGAAGATGATTAATAAAAAAATATCCTATTGACATCTTATATAAACCTTATATAATAATAAATATGCAGCAATTAATTAATTTTGCCATTCCGGAGACTTTGTTGAACCGCGTTGACCGTTTTGCCAAAAAAACGGAGAAGAGCAGAAGCGAGCTTATTCGCGAAGCCTTGCGGTTATATATCTCTTCCGAGCAAGAAAGAACAAAGCAGTTTTTAAAAATTAAACTGGCTGCTCAAAGGCTCAACTTTTCCGAAAGTGCCGCGGAGAATTTAATTGAAAAAACGCGAAACGCTTTGGACATAAACAAATGAATGTTGTTTTTGATTGCAACATTATCATCTCTTTTCTTCTTTCGCGCGGGTCGGTCATTTCTTCAATTTTCAACTCTTGGTCGCAGGGAAAATTTCTTGTCTTAATCTCGGATGAGATTATGCAGGAAATTGAAGAAGTAGTCACTCGTTTTATAACCCGGAGACTAATTCAAAAGAAAGAGGCAGATGATTTTTTAGATTTTTTGAGAAGCAGCGCCCTCCTTATTAATGTTGAGTCGCAGTGCAAGCCTTCAAAAGATAAAAAAGACAATCGCTACATTAATTGTGCCATTGACGGGGAAGCGGATTATTTGGTGACCGGCGACAAAAAGCATTTATTGAATATTAAAAAAGTTGGAAAAACACAAATAGTATCCTCAAAGGAATTTTTGAAATTGATTTAATTATTTTAATAACTCCTTTTATTAAAAAATCTTCACTGTTGACAGAATTTTTTTCTTCAGTATTATATATTGCGAATATAAAAAATATTCAAAAAGGATTAATATGGATTGATATGGCAAAACAAGAAGGAAAACATTTTCTTATCTCTTCAAATGAATTAGCAAAAAAGGTGGAGAACTCTCATTTTGAGTGCGGTATGGTTTTGGAACCAAATGGAAATAATTTTAGTTTAGGAGAAATTAAATCCAGAGTTTCTAATTCTTTATTGGCACAGTGTAAAACCACTAATCTGTCTCATCTTGTTAAGGAAACACGGTTCTATGATCTTTACCTTTCTGTGCCATCTTCGGAGGAAGAGCAGGATTCGGGCGAAGAGAAATTTCAGCCGAGAATACGCGTTAATCTGGAAATGGGAGAAGAAGGTTTTTTTGTTTCTTCAATTGCAGTTATTGCCAAGCGTGAAAACTACAGCGAAAATGTAATTCAAATTGCCGGGCATCCCTTTAAAAACGAAAAAGTTTTTGTTGATTTTTTTGATTTGCAAAATGATTCTTTCCAAGAAACTTATGATCTGTCAAGTACCCCATTTTTGATGAACAAATTCTTAACAATCCTGCATTAAAATTTGTTTAAATTTAACTGGACTCATTTTTAATTTGGTAACAATTCTATCATTGTTGTAATAACTCACATAACCATAAATGTATTCTGC
>JBGSIU010000047.1:0-4486 GCA_041742375.1 Patescibacteria group bacterium | reverse complement strand
AACTTTCATTTAGAAATATTCTACCTCTTTTCTTTCCATGGAGTGCTCACCCTATTTGCCTCCCAGCAAGCTGGGGGGAAATCTTTAACTCAATTATAATTAGAATGAGAAAAATTTATGGATCTAAAAAATGAAGCTGTTAAAGAAATAAAAAACAAGCAGAAAGAACTGATCCAAAAATTTGCTGATTTGCAGGTTTACCCTTCTGTAAATAATCCTTTCACGATTTTTACCGCAGGTTCGCCTGGAGCAGGTAAAACAGAATTTTCAAATAAATTTAATCCGGCTGCATATAGTTTTGAATGTAAAACACCGATAGTGCGGATTGATGCAGACGAGATAAGAAAAACACTATCACAGTTTAATGGTAACAATGCCGAAGAAGTTCAACCAGCAACAACAATAGGGATGGAAAAATTGTTTGACCATGTCAATAAACATAGTCAAAATGCGATAGTTGACACCACGTTTTCTGATTATAATAAAGCTTTTTCTAATGTTAATCGTTCATTGCATCGAAACAGAAGGGTAGGAATTTTCTATATTCATCTTGATCCTCGTGTGGCATGGCAATATACGAAGATTAGGGAAAAACAAGTCGGTAGAAGCGTAACAAAAGAGTTTTTTATTGAGTCTTATTTTAAAGCAAAAGAGTGTGTAGACAAGATAAAAACCGCATTTCCACAAATTGAGATTTATTTAATCAAAAAAGAACTTACAGGCACAGAAGATAGCCCTTTTATAATGAAAGTTGAGTATAATATTGATAGCCTTGATAACTACCTAAAACTTAGATATAATAGAAACCAGATTGCATTATTTATCAAGTAGTAGCAAGCTATTATGAAAATACCATTTATTAAGCCCCGGGAGCGAAAAAAGATCAATTCGGTAAATTTTTTTGAGCTTGATTCAAAAGACAAAAAGAAGGTTATCTTAAAAGCAGTAAAAGAATCAACCGCAGAACAGATTAGGATAATGAAAGAAAACGGTTTTGCATTTGCTTCAATAAAAGAATAACCTTAGTAATCGTTATAATCTTTCTTCAAAACAAGATATGGCCGGATTTTTGCCTTCACGATTTTCACTTTGTTAGTTGGCGCGTCGCAAAAAATCTTTTTTTGCGATGCGATGAATGCCGTCAAGAAAAGAATAATCAATGGAGCTAGGGCGACAGCGAAGGATTACTGAGGACTTCTTCATTAAAAAGAGTAAGGAATACCGAGTGAAACAAAAGGAATTGCAAAGCAAAATTGACAAGTTAAACATGGCCGATGAGGAATACTACATGAGCGCGGAATATGTATTAAAACTTGCTAACTGCGCTTATGACCTTTTTAAAAGTTCGGAAGTCCACGAAAAGAGGCAGATTTTGAAAATGCTACTTCAGAACTTAACATTGAAGGGCAAAACAGTGGATTACGACCTGATAAAACCTTTTGATAAAATCTTCTTTTTTGCCAGTCGTCAACAGTGGCTCCCCCGGGAGGATTCGAACCTCCAACCTTCTCCTTACACTTATCCTAAAGTTTCCTTTAGGGGTGGACTATATCATCATCCTAAATAATTTAGGAGTGAGGCGCTTCCTCTACTTTTTAAGCAAAGTACTCTCTTATTGAGATAGTCTCTACACCTTCCGTGAACCACATGGGATTCACGGCTTGGCTCGGGATTACCCTTAGACAAACTCAGGGCTTCCCCGAATTCACCTCATTTTTCATCCTGAATTACTTCAGGAAGCTGCGTTATACCGGCCTCTAGTTCACGATGACAATTGGAGCAAACCAAAATGCACTTTTCTAATTCTTGTTTAACTTTTTCCCATGATCGAGTATATCCTTTATCTCCAATTCCAAATTCTTTTTTTCCTCTCACGTGATGTAAATCAAGTGCACCTTGATACTTGCTATAACCACATATTTGACATTTACCACCCTTATATTCAATTGCCAATGTTTTTATTTTCTTTCTTCTTTTGGCTACAGCCTTTATCAGTTCCTCCCTTCGGTCGATATATTTTCTCTTGTCTGTCATATTTTTATTATATACCGGCAAACAAAAAAAGCTCTCACAGGGAGCCGCTCTACCATTGAGCTACAGGGGAATAAAAATTTTAAAGAACGAAATAATTTCCTTTAATTATACCAAAAAAGCTAAGGATTTTATTGATAGATATAGTTCGAGAAAAACGAAATGACAAATTTTTCGTTTTTCCTCACTATATGTAAAGGCTAAAACAAAATTCTTGATTGTCATGCCTGTTTTGCGTTTACTATACTTGAAGAACATCTTAAGAAATTAACTGATATTATTTTAAAACACTTCTCTCGTAATTTTTTGCTTCGTTGAGGAAAAATTCTCCAATTTTGTCTTGACTAGTTTTGGCATTTTTCAAAATTGGATCATCTTTTAATTTTACGGCTTCCAGAAGATTTGCTCCAAACTGTAAATAGTCAATGTGCCAGTCAAATTTTGCCCGGGCAAGAAGCAGTAAATTTTTGAAAGAATATTTTGTTTTTTGAAAGATGCAATAAATATCAAAAAAATCCCTTCCTCTTGGCTTTTGGGAAATCGTGAAAATTTTATTCACTGCAATGTCTTTTAAGCTATCAATTGTTAATCCGCCAACTGTCGCCACTTTTTCTATCCTTTCAAAAGGAAAATAAGTAAACTCGATTTTGAGAGACGATCTAGACGAATAAATTAAATGAAAAATGTTGCGGTTAAACGATTGCTGATAGTCGAATTCTTGATAGCCTAACCGTTTTTTACTTGCTTTTAGAAAAGCGGTGACATCAGTTGAATTAAACTCTTTTTCCGAAAAGAAATCTAAATCTTCGCTCAAACGGTGATGAAGATAAAATTCTGAAAGACAAGTTCCTCCAGAAAAATAAAAAGATCGATTTAGCGGGACGGTTTTGCTAAAAAAGTCCAAAAATCTTTTTTGTTCTTTAGTGAGTAGCGATTTTGCCATAAAGAAGAAAATTTAAAAAACGGGATTTTTTAGGATCAATCGATAATAAGTTAATATTTTTCTTGAGTTCTTTTTTGCTGATTTTTTCATTTTTTAAACCAAAATTAATCATCTGCTCAAGATGCCATTTGGAATAGGCATGTTTATCTTTTTTTAGTCTTTTCGTGTCAGTTGACCAATTGTACATATCTTAATTATACCAAAAAATAGCCACAAATTTCACTCTATATTAGCTCGACTTTTATTTTATAAAGGATAATTTAATTAGCGCATATTTATTACACCTAGTTCAAGAAGAGGCATTGCTAGTAGGCTATTAATGCACAGTTAGTCAGTTTCAACTGGAGATCCTATTAACCTTGGATTTTTTACTGTGTTCGTTCACAGCTATAGCCAATTTCTCCTATTCTATTCCATTAGAACAACTCTTGACATATTAAAAGATACGTTTTAAACCTTTAATATAAATATTCATATTAAAGGTTTATGGGTAAATTTCATTATAAAATCTTTCTACCAAGCTTCTACCGCCAATGCGATTATTTCCGATTTTGAAAAAGCCGGTATTTTTAAAGAAGTGACGGGCTACGCCCGAAACCGACTTTTTTCGTTTGTTAATTACATTAATCTTTTTAAAAACGCGTAAAAAAAATGACGGGCAGGCTTACCCGAAATGTCGAGGGGTTATGGAGTATAATCAGTGGGTGTTGGCTTTTGCGCTTAATAACAATGTGATTATTTTTGATAAAACAGTTTTTATGTAAATTATGGAAAAAAAGATATTGCTTTTTGATATTGATTCTGTTATTTTTGATACTGAAAAATTCAGAAGCTGGAGAAATAATAAAGTGCAAGAAATTGCTCAAATAGACAGCAACAGAGCGCGAATAATTTTTAAAGAAGTGAAACCAATTTGTTTTAAAGAATGTGGCGGTTATGAACCGCGTTATTATGCCGAATTGGTAGCACAAGCACTTGATAGAGAGGCAATTCTGCCTGCATTAGTTGATGTCTTAGAAGGAGCCGCTTATGAAGATTTTCATTATCAAGAAGTTGAAAAAGCAATAAGGGCACTTGCCGATAGCGAAAACTTTATTATTGGAATTCAAAGCGAGGGGGATCCTAAAACACAAAAAGACAAACTTGGCAATCTTATTGCGTATTTTGACCCCGCTTATATGTTTTTCTACCAAACGGATAAAATTAATGCTTTGAAAAATGACATTTTACAGCATTTAGGACTTTTAAAAAATAATGTTATTGTCGTTGACGATAGGCCTCAAGTAATATTGCCGCTGCAAAAGGCAGGAATTAGAGCAATTTTAGTAAGACAAGGAAAATATGCGACAGAAGCATCCCCCGATGAATTAACATTAAACTCCTTGCAAAATAATTTGTTTGCAAATATTTTGCAGACAGTTTTCTCCTAATTCTACTTTTTTGTTAAACTTGACAGAATTTTAATGCGTATCTCTCTTTAACGCGATAGTTGTGGAGTCCTACGGCAACAAA
>JBGSIU010000046.1:0-10913 GCA_041742375.1 Patescibacteria group bacterium | reverse complement strand
ATTTATTACATACTGGATTATAAACCCTTGAAAAGCGAGGTGGAGCGGAAATAGGTTTCCGCTCAAGAGCGGAAACGTAGTTTACATCTGGAGCGGAAATACATTTCCTATCCTACTATATGAATAATACTCAGGTTAATAATATTCATTTAAAAATATTCATGGAAATTATTAAAATTTTTTTAAAAAAGTGTTTAGGATAAAAGCAAATTAAGCCCCACCTACCTCTTCAATCGCCTCTTTTGAAGTTAAACCTCTCATAATGCCAACGATTTCACAACTGTCAAGAAAAATTGGTTTAAAAGCCTTGTTTCGCGGCTCAAGTCTTATTTGGTTTTTTTCACGGTAAAAATATTTTAAAGTAGCGTTTCCTTTTTCGTCCTTGGCAATGATAAGGTCGCCGTTATCAGCATAATTTCGTTTTTCAGCAATTATCACTTCGCCGTCATATATGCCGTCCTCAATCATACTTTTTCCTTTTACTTCTAATGCGAAATAATCACGGTTATATTTTGGGATTATTCTTTTTGGGACATTGTAAAATTCCCTGTTCTCTACAGGTTCAATCGGATACCCCGCCGCAACTTTTCCAAGAAGTGGGACCAAAATGGTCCCCTGCTCAGCTTCATTTATAACAATATTGCGGAATGCGCCTGTTATGCGCCTGATATAGCCCTTTTTTTCAAGCGCTGACAGATGATGGTCAACGGTGCTTTTTGCTTTTACTTTAATCGCGTTCGCAATTTCCAAGAAGTTAGGACTTTGGTCGTGCTTGGCAAAATACCCCTTAATAAAATTAAAAACTTCTTTTTGCTTTGGGCTTAGGTCTTTGTAGGTCATAGTTTGACAAAATAATAAACTTTATGTATTATGATATATCGAATGATTAGCGAATATAAAATAAAACAACCGTCTTATTAATTAAGACTATCAGATTAAATTTTTAAAGTCAAACTTTTTAAAAGGGTGAGATACGTAAACATTTTCTCTTTTTTTAAACTACAGGCTAAATTTATTTATTTAAACTTTATGCAAAAAACTGCCCGTTTTGCAATTACTTTGAAGAAAAAAATAAGCTCCTTTCACTGTTATGTTAAAGAGCTTATTTATAAGGAATGTTTGACACGATTATATCACGGACTGAGCTTGAAAAGCAAATTGCTAAAGGAATTTTTATTAATTACAATGAGGTTTCAACCTGCGACAAGTTTTTGCACACAATTAAAGGGAAAACCCATCTGTTTAGATATAACCCTATTAAAAAAGCAGTGTCTTCATATGACCCGATTGTAGACTTAGCCTTCAATTATGGGACAAACAAATATGTCTGCTCCTATTTAAAAATTCAAGTATCTGCGCCGAAATTTATACTTGGCGATAGTTATTTTATGCCCTCCCCAGAACATTTAAGCGTTTTTTGCCTTAAAATGAGCGATTTTTTAAAAACTTTGCATATTGATGTCCCGCCTGAGAAAGTAGAAATACTTGGTGTTTCCCAGGTTGCTTTTTGTTTTAATTGCCTTATGCCGAGCCGCTTTGGTCTTGTGTGCAATTATATAAATCTTTTGAAAGGGTTAAGTGCGGGACAGAAATTCAGAAATATTAAAAATTCAGAATTTTTTGAAGAAACATATGGATTGTGTTTGAGGGAATATAACGGTTGCCGCGGTTCACGGTTTTATGACCTTTTTGCCAGAATGAAAAACCATCCCGAGACGATGGAAGAAAAAAGCGATTTAGCATTAATGGAAAAAGGACAGTTGCCAAACACGCCGTTTAGGATTGAGTTAACTTATCAAAAAAAGCAGGCATTAGAGAAAAAAATAGGGAAAAAAGACCCTTTGATTAGAGATTTTTTTAACAGAAAATTGTGCCGAGAGATACTTAATGACTACGCGAATGAATATTTAAGTCTTTTCAACCTTATTGTTTCAGAAATTGATAAAAATATAATTGTCGAGCCAATAACCCAAACAGTGACAATGCTTAAAGAAATTATCGGAAAAGATGTTAAATTCGTCCCCATTTTGTATGTGTATGCGTCCGCCGCGCGGCAAATGGGACTTAAAGAGGCGGTTTGTTTTATGAATGAACAATTCGGGCATAAATGGCAAAGTCTTTTTTATAAATACCGCGACAAGATTAACAAACACGCGGACGTTTTTAATTTAAAAAACTTTCCTCTTGTCGAGATTGCCCATGAAATTAAACGACAGATTAATGAATTTAACACATACAGCATGCCAGACGAGGCAAACGCTCTTTACGCCAAGATAGAGGCTTGTCAATTAACTTGACAAAAAACTTGACAATTGTTGTTCAAAAATCCCCGACATTCCAGGTGTGGTTTTCCCCATCTCACTATTCTTTTTCCTTTTCTCCCGCCTCAAAAATAATAATATTTCCCTTTTTCATGACACAAGCGTGGGTATAGCGCTTATCTTCAATAATTGTGCGGTGCGTGGTTGAGGATAGCCATGCCTGCATTAATTTTTTGTCATCAAAAAAGTCCCGCGCCAGGTTTTCGCCAATATATTCAAAATTCTCAATTGGCTCGTCAGCCCACTGTTTTTTTAAATTATCATGGGAAAAATCGTCATTGTTGATAATTTCATCCAGCCGTCTTTTAGCAAAACGGCATAAGGTAGGGTCCTCTTGCAAAACCGTCCTTTTTATTGTTTGTCTATGCTCATTTATCAATTTAAAAATCTCTCGTGCGCCAACTGGTCGGAAGGGATTAAATGGCCAAATTTCATCACTTTGCAAATTGACAAGAAATCCTGCCGTTAAAAATGCAAAACAAAGGGAAAGAAGAATGTAGGGGATTATTTTTTTCATTGTTCAAAAAGCCCCGTCATTTCACTCGTGTCCTTAATTGCCGCCTTTTTATAAACAGGTTTGACAGGGGGCAGGTTTAGCCTTTGATTATTTAAAAGTTCTCCTATCGTGATGATTTGTATCTTTGGATATTCTCGGCCGCTGTAGGTTTTAAAATGGCCTGCTTCAAGGGCTTCCTGGACCATTGGGCTTGATGGTTTTTCAAGAGTTATAAATATGCCAAACTCTGCTTTTTCACGGTCCGTGTCAGAAATAAGCGTGGCAATTTGATTTCTTTGCACATGCCCGCTTTTAACCTGCACAATTCCGCGTTTATAGACAATTTTCCCTTTTTCATCAATGTCCTGGTAAACAATCACGCCGTCAATCCCGCGGTCTGCCCCTTTTTTCTCAAGGGGCATGGCTTCAATTAAATCGCAAGCCCAGATTTGAAATTGGTATGGGTCTTTTTCTGCAAATACGCGGGCGCTGGCTTCATCAGTTGGTATGCCGTCAATATTAAGTTGTAATTTTTTATCAGGGTATTGGTCCAACAACCTTTTTTTAATCAAATTAATTGCCAAAATGCTTATGTCTATCCCTACCCAGTTTCTTTTAAGTTTTTCCGCAACTGCCACTGTGGTCCCGCAACCGCAAAAAGGGTCAAGGATAAAGTCATTTTCACGGCTTGAGGCTTTTATTATCCTCTCAAGCAGGGCTTCTGGCTTTTGGGTGGGATAACCGAGCCGTTCTCTTCTCACACGGTCAACTGGGTAAATATCAACCCACCAATCCTCAACTTTTTTACCCGCCTCCTCCATTTTTTTTATTTCATCTGTTTTATCCCCATAATCACCCCCAAAAACTTGTCCAGTATTATGCAGTCCGCTTTTATGTGGAACGCGGGGCGAATCAAAAAAATATTCATTGCTTTTTGTGTAAAAAAAGATAATGTCATGTTTTCTGGAGAATATCTTTGCGCTTCCACTTGGTGTGGCATAACACCAAACAATTTCATTGCGGAAGTTTTGATGGCCAAAAATTGTGTCAAGGACTATTTTTAAATAGTGGCTGGCCGTGGGGTCGCAGTGAAGATACAGACTGCCTGTTGATTTAAGCACGCGGTGCAGTTCAATCAGGCGAATTGTCATCATGGTCAAATAGGCCAGAACATCATTTTTACCTATGATTTTTTCAAAAGAGGTTAAAAGATTTGAAATTTTAGGGTTAGAGTTTAAAACCAGCGTGTTAAATGTATCCTCTGCTTCTTGGGACCAGTGCCAGGTGTCCTCAAACGCTTTTATTTGGCTTTGGCTTTCCTTCACGCCTTCTTTAAATAAAATATTGTAGTCGCGCTTTGAATTAAACGGCGGGTCCAAATATATTAAGTCAAAACTTTCATCAGGTATTTTTTCACGGAGTATTTGTAGATTGTCGCCAAAAAAGAGGGAACGGTTATTAATTTTCATTATATTTATTTTCGCTATTTATTAACATCATATTAACATGAATTATTTCTAATTGCTATTTATTAACTGTAGAGCTATTGACTTCATCTTGATAGGCTTGAAAGATATGACAAAAAGAAAAATATCGAAGCCTAATTTTGATTTAAGAAGGAAATTTGGCGTGTCAATTAGAAAAATTCGGGAAGAAAAAAATTTATCCCAAGAAGAATTAGGCTTTCAGGCAGGTATTCATAGAACCTATATCGGAGCAGTGGAACGCGGGGAGCAAAACATTTCCCTTGACAACATTGGACGTCTTACCAAAACTTTAAAAATTACACTCGGCGACCTTTTTAAAAATATTCATGAATAAAATAAAGTAAACTCTTTTTAACATATAACAGGGCTAATTAATCATTAAACTATCGGTTTGTTTTTGTTCCTAATTGCTGTAAATGCCAAACTTCATTTATTACGCTCAAAAGTGCTCATTTATGGAGTGAAAAACGGCTTTTTGATACTGTTTTTTTATTTGAATTATAGGCATGTCTGATAAAAATCAAGACACAAAAAATCTCTTTTGCAAAATATGGCTTTACAATTAGCTTTACAAAAGACTTGACAATTGCTTAACAATGGGTTATAATCCTTCTTATGTTTAATCCTCAATACAAACTATCCGTTTCCCTCATGCAGAACATTAACGCGATTGAGCGTGTTTATGGACAGCTTGAGGGTATGAAAATACCGCAGAGCCTGCTTCTTAACCTTGAAAGGGATAATTTAATTCAATCCTCATATGCCTCAAATAGTATCGAGGGGAACCCTTTATCTTTACCTGAAGTCACCAATTTACTGCTTTCAGACCGCGCCCCTGTTAACCGCGATGAAAAGGAAGTCTCAAATTATTTTAATATCTTAAAAACGCTGGACGCCGAAATTGGCGCACCTTTTAACTTAAATCTGGTCCTTAAAATTCATGGAAGGTTAATGGCAGGTGTAAGGCCAGAAATTGCAGGGAAAATAAGGGATACGGGGGTAGTTGTAGGCAGGCGTGGTCCCAACAATGAGCTTTTAATCAAACATAATCCGCCAGCCCACGCGAAGTCCGAAATAGAAGAGTATTTAAACGATTTACTTGCCTGGCACGAGCACACAGAAGATATGCCGATTATCAAAGCCGCGATTTTTCATCACCAGTTTGTTTACATACACCCCTTTGTTGATGGCAATGGCAGGACTTGCCGCCTTTTAACCGCCCTGATTTTTTTAAAAAACAGATATTTAATTAATAAATATTTTGTACTTGATGACTATTATGATGTGGACCGTGAAAAATACTCGGATAAACTACATTCAGCAGACCTCGGCGATAAGACCGCCTGGCTTGAATATTTCACAGAAGGCGTGAAATACTCTTTAAAAAGTGCCCTTGTTAAGATTGAGGATTGTTTAACCCGCGTGAAGTTTGATTTGAGACTTACCAAAAAAGAAATTGCCGCTCTTGAGATTATTAAAAGCTATAAAGAGGCAACTTCAACTGATTTGAGCCGTGAACTAAAAGTGAGCCGCCAGCAGGCTTTTAATATGCTTAGGTCTTTAGTTGAGAAAGGGTATATATTAAAAATAGGGACCACAAAAAACAGTTATTATATTGTTAAGTAAAAAAATGGAAAATTCGCTTATTGCAATAAATGACCCTGCCACTATTGCAAAAAAAATATTTGATTGTCTTGATGTGTCGGAAACTACAAGACAGGATTATAAATATCGTATTGCCTATTTCTTGAATTTTGTTAAAAGCGCGGCTTTCACAACTGAAACTTTCCTTGATTTTAAAAGACATCTTGAAAAAAGAAGCGATTATACCGCCTCAACGAAAAACAAATATTTAGCAACGGCAAAAGTATTTTTAAAAGAGGCACACAAGCGAGGGATTTTTCCGACGGACATCACGCAGAATATAAAAGGTTTTAAACAAAGTAAAAAGCATAAAAAAGACGGTTTAAATGACCAGGAAGTGTCGGAAATCGTCAATCATCTCAAACAACTTAAAACCACGCCTTTTAACGCCCGTTTAAAGGTCTTATTTTGTCTTTTGGCTTTCCAGGGCGTGAGGCAAATTGAAGCGGCGCGGCTGGACTTTGAAGACATTAACTTTAAAGATAATACTGCTTTTATTCAGGCAAAAGGCGCGGATGATAAGGAAATTATTTATTTACACCCCGAGACGGTCAGCGCAATTAAAGAACACGTGAAGGTAAATAAAATCGGAAGCGGCGCGCTTTTTAAAAGCCTTGCTAATAGAAAAAGTGAAAGACTAACTACGCGGTCCATTAAAAATGTTTTTGAAAAGATTTTTAATCTTTTAAACATTGAAAAAAGCACTCACGGCTTCAGACATTTTTTCATAACTAAATTGCTTCAGAAATTTGACGTGCGGGACGTGCGAAAGTTTAGCCGACATAAAAGCCTTGAGATGTTAATTGTTTATGATGATGAAATTGATATTAAGCATAAATCGCAAGAAGTTTTTAATTGTTTTCAAAAGTATAATTTGACCTACGCGGTTTAATATTAAAAATATTTCAATTTCGCATAACTATAATTACAGGAAATTGAAAGTTAGTCTAATTTCGTTTTTGAAAATTCTACGAGATTTTTTAAAATTTCAAAAATATGGGTGAAGGGAAAAATCTACCAGAAATAATTACTGCACCGCATGGCATAGGATTGCCAGGAAGCGTTAGTTTTGTTCAGGTGGGGACGGAAGGAAAAGGAATAATCGTGCCGTCCGACCGACCTTCGCATGCGGCAACCCAAGAAGAAAAAAAATTTCTCAGAGAAGAAGAAGGACGCGTAGCACCTGTTCGTGTTTTAAAGGTTGGGGAAGGGGCTTTAGGGCATAGGGTTGATTCTCAGGGAATTTCTATTGTTGAAAGTCAAGTTCTACGACCGAAATCAACAGAAAAAGAAGAGGTTGAATTGCCAGCGGGTAGTTTGCGAAAAGATGAGGTATTTACTAAGGCAGATTTCGCGGGGGAGGAATTAGAGCTTCTTCAGTCCTCTCCTCTTGATTTTTTAATTGCCAGAATTAATAAGTTTAAAGAGGGAGAAAGAAACCCCGAACTTGACAGTTTAATTTCTTATTTTCGAAGAAGAGATAGGTTGGCTATTTTAATCAATCAAGTAGCTTCTGTTATTGAAAAAGACGAAAGAAGTCGGGCAGGAAAAGGAAGAGACGAAGAGACTGACGGTCTTTTGGTAAAGATTCATCATGAAGCAACTCAAATTTTTGAGGCGTATCCTTTTTGTACAGATGCTGAAAAAATGGAAGAATTAAGGCGATTATCGGAGGAGCGATTGGAGAGAGAGACAGACGATGAAAAAAGAGAGGTTTTTTCAAGAGCGGTTAACTTTTTTGATGAAATGGCAGGGTGCGGACAAAATAATGACCCCTCACTTTTTTTGGAAAAAATCAGCCAGGAAACCTTTGAACAGTCCGCATTAATTGTTGCAGAATCTTTAGCAGATGAAAGAGTAATTACGCGGGGGGCTGGAAGCGCAATTATTTTAGCCTTCAATCAATTAACAAAAGATATTAGGTTTGCTAAGGGGGGCGCGGAAGTTTTAGCAAATTCTTCATGGAGCGCTGATAAATTAGCCCAAGCAGTGTTGCAAAATGAAAAAGCGTTAAGCATTTCCAGAAATACAAGAGAGGCTGTTTATACATGTTTAATGCAAATAGAGGTAAGAGGAGAGACAAGGGAAAAAATGGCGTGGTTTATGGATAAATGTCAAGACCTGCGTTATCCGTTAGCTTTTGCGCTCACCATTGATTTAGCAACAGAAGACGGAGGAAAATCCAAATGGGTTTGTGAGCAAGAAACGAGAAGGAAAAACCTTTTGGAAAAATTAAAAGACGGAGGGGGCGCGGCACAAATTCTTTTTGACAATTATGATGTTTTACAAAAAGAGGCGGAAAGGATTGTTTATGCAGGAAACCTATCAGAAACAGGCATTGTTGGTAAAATTGGCATGGAAATTGAACATGGAATAGCAATTCCTTTGCGCCGTCTTCCCCAACATTGGGAAATTCATCAAGATTGTGATAATGCCGAAGTGACGAGAGCCGACGACTATTTAGGGTATAGTTTAAATTATATAAAAGATTTAGTTTCACTTGGGAGATGGTTGAGAGATATTTGCCCTTTTTATGAAGGCGTAAGGTCCCTTCATTTACATTTTGATAGCGAAAAACATCTGGGAGACTCCAGTTTTTTAGGATTAATACAAGACCTACGCGATAATTCTCTTGGGACCAGCGAGAATCGTGGCTTTATGGCACCTCTTGTGGACGGTCGGACTCTTGATTTACCCGTTTTACCAGCATTAATTGAGATGGGTATCCACTCACCATTAAAAAATGAGGCGACCGCTCAAATAAAAATTAACCCAGCTGATAATTTTTCGTGGAGAAAAATAGTTTTTGGGCATATTTGTACTTGTGATAAGTCCCCTGAAGCAAGATTGACAACCTTAATAGCATTAAAAAGCCATTTAGCTTTAAGAGCAATAAACCCTCTTGCTTTTTTTTCTTCCTATGATGCTCAAAGCAGATTATTAATGGCAAATAACCCTCAATTAAAACAAGAGCTTGTTGGTGAGACCGCACAAAGATTATTAAGGAAAATAGGAGCAGATAATATTTTTGTTTTACTTAAAGACTCAGATGTCGATGTTCGTGCCGCGGCGGCTAATGCAATGGGAAATATAAAAGATGTACCGTTTGCTGAAGTCCGCGATGATTTGCAGGTTTTACTTAAAGACTCAGAATGGCGTGTTCGTGCCGCGGCGGCTAATGCAATGGGAAATATAAAAGATGTACCGTTTGCTGAAGTCATGAGACAAGTTGATTTTCAGGAGTTTGAGTTATCAAACATGATACAAATGGTTAAACGGAGTTAATTAAAGTTGTTATACTTTGTTATATTGATTTTTTTTATAAAATGTTATTTACTTAAATTAACAGTTTAAGTTTTAAAAGAAATTAATTTAAAAACCCGACTATTACTCTCGGCTTTGAATTAATTTAATAATTAAATGGTTATTTCTATAGCTTCACAAAAAGGCGGCACTGGTAAAACTTCAACCTCTATTAGTCTTGCCGCAGGACTTGCACGCAAGGGGAAAAAGACACTCCTCGTTGACATTGACTCTCAGGCAAACTCAAGTAAAGTTTTAATCGGCGATTATTTAAAAATTGAAAAAGAAAAAACTATCCATGAAACAATAATTCAAAAAAGGCCGCTGGTGGTCCACAAAACTGCAATCGCCAATCTTGACATCGTGCCGTCTCATATTTTACTTTCAAACACCGATATTGCCCTCACAACCGCCCTGGACCATCGCGAGGCACGGTTAAAAAGTGAACTTGACAAGATTAAAAAGAATTATGATTTTGTTTTTATTGACTGCCCCCCTACCCTATCTTGGCTTACAATTAATTCTTTTACCGCGTCCGATAAAATAATTGTTGTTGTTTCACCTGGATATTTTGAACTTGACAGCGTGGTGCAGATTGGCAAAACCATTCAAGAGGTTAAAGAGTTTTTTAATCCAGACCTTGAGCTTATGGGTTTTCTTTTTACCATGAGTGACCCGACACTAAACACAACCTCATCTCTTAAAATTTTACGGCAAACTTACGGGGACAAGGTTTTCTCAACAATTATCCCGCGCAATGTTGACATTCGCGACGCCCATTTTAATAAAAAGGATATTTTCAGCTTTAATAAGGCGGCAAAATCGGCTCTTGCCTATGAACGCTTGATTAAAGAGGCTTTTAATATATGAGCAAAAAAAACTTAAATATTGAGGCGGTGGCGAATGAAATTAGCGGCGGTTCTCTTTTCTTTCCAAAACAAGCAAACGGCACAAAAGAAACCATTGTGAAAGAAGACGTGCCTTTTAAAAAGCCGCCCACAGCCCAAAAAAACCTATTAAAGCCTATTAAAGAGGAAAAAGGTGTAAAGACTAAACAAAACAAAGATGTATCCGTGCGTCCGTCCGTAGATACATACGCCCGTTCGCCCGTACGGAAAAGAACAATTACAAGATATTCTTTTGAGTTTTTTCAGGACCAACTTGAAACATTAAAAAAATATTCTCTTGATGACCAGATAAGGGGGGAGCGCGGGTCAATGTCTCAAATGGTCCGCGAAGCAATAGATACCTATATTTCAAAAAGAAATAATAACAGTTAGTACCTGCCTGCGTAGACCCGTTCGGGCGTGCGAGCGTTCGTCCGTTCGGATATACGCATAACCTTAATGGAACAAATAAAGGACATTTTGGAAAAACACACGATTATTGTCCTTAATGAAGCCTTAAAACATGGTTTTACCCAGTTGCCAAATTATGTTTTACGAAACGGCAAGCTGTCAACGGGAGCGCGTTTAACTTACGCTGTCCTATTAAGCTATGCATGGCAAAAGGATAGTTGTTTTCCTGGACAAGGGCAGATAGCGGAAGATTTAGGGGTTGGTGAAAGGATGATTAGAAACTATTTACAAGAACTAAAAAAATATAGTTTTATCGACTGGAAGCAACGAGGACTAAATAAAACTAATATTTATTACATACTGG
>JBGSIU010000045.1:0-35107 GCA_041742375.1 Patescibacteria group bacterium | reverse complement strand
AAGGTGAAGCCGTGGGATTTAATCCAAAGACTGGAGAGGTGCTGCCATTTCAAGAAACGGTCCAGCGAAAGCGAAAGTATGGCATTGAGCAAATGGCGCTTGATGTGCCATTAAAATTAATCGTGTTTGAAATTTTGTATTTAAATGGGAAAAGTTTGATTAATGAAAATTTTGAAAGTAGAAGAAAAATTTTGGAGGCAACCTGCTCCCTACGACAAAACAACATTGTTTTGTCGGAAATCACATGGTGCACCACGCCTGCCGAAATTGAAAATAAATTTAAAACGGCAACTGCAAAAAACATGGAAGGGGTCGTGGCAAAAAAAGCAGACGGCATTTACCAGGCCGGCGCCCGGGGCTGGAACTGGATAAAATTAAAACGCGGTTTTCAGGGACAAAAAATAAGCGACACAATTGACTGTGTGGTGATGGGTTATGACGCAGGGCAGGGAAAAAGAAACACTTTTGGCATTGGCGATTTTCTAATTGGAGTTTATAATGAAACATCACAAAAATTTGAAACCGTGGCAAAAATCGGCACAGGATTAACTGATGAAGAATGGCGGAAAATAAAAAAAGATATTGATGAAATCAAAATAGCGGAAAAGCCAAAAAATTACGAAGTGAAAAAAGAAATGGCAGTTGATGTCTGGGCCGCGCCGCGCCTTGTCGTTGAAATCATGGCTGATGAGATTACTAAATCACCAATACACACAGCGGGAGATGGCTTGGCACTGCGATTTCCACGATTAGTTAGATTTCGACCGGATAAAAAAGTAAGCGATATTACAAGCGTAAAAGAGGTGGAAAAAATGTTTAAGAAGCAGTGATTTATTTTGCAAAAATGAAAATAATGTGCTAAGGTTGAAGAAAATGAAAAAAAATAAAAATCTCTTTAATCAACCAAATCCCATCATGGAAAAAGCAATTAATAATCGAAAAAATAGGGGTTATCACCTTTTGGTTGTGAAAAATAAACTTTTCCGCTCAAAAACCGGCGAGGGTGCGGCCAAAATTTTAAAGAAAGTAAGGGAAAAATATCCCGAAGAAATCCCCGCATTAACATATATCCCCAAAGCCGACACGTTAATTCTATGGAAATAACCTTTCCTTTTCAAAAAGAATTTTCTTCTATTTTTGGAACAATTCGCCGCCCGTATGCTCGCGTTTATTTTTTATCAAAAAATAATAAATGGATAGAATCATGGATGGTAGTTGACACGGGAGCTGATTACACGTTGCTGCCTCATTTTATGATTGCCGACTTACAAATTAATCCGCGCCTTGACTGTCAATCTTTGGAAACAAACGGCGTTGGTGGTTCAAGCAAGGTGTATCTATTGCCAAAAATTAAAGCGCAGTTGGGAAACTGGAAAAGAGAAATTCCTGTTGGTTTTTTGGAAAGCGACGACGTGCCGCCGCTTTTAGGACGGCATTTATTTTTAGAAACATTCAATACAACGTTTTCCAAAAAATTTACGGTTGTTTTTTCAAGTTAAGGCTATGCAGATCATTTCAGACTTACATTTACATTCCAAATATTCCCGAGCTGTCAGCCAACAGATGGAAATTCCGACAATGTTCCAGTGGGAAATTAAAAAGGGAATCGGGCTTCTGGCAACAGGCGACTGGACTCATCCACTTTGGCTTCGTGAACTTAAAAATAATTTAGATGAAGACGGAAGCGGAATTTTAAAATTAAAATCCGAAATTAAAAAAAATTTAATTCTCCCAAAAGATTATCAAGAGCCAAAATTTCTTCTTTCAACTGAAATCAGTTTAATTTATACGGCGGGCGGTAAAGGCCGCCGTGTTCATTTGTTAATTTTTGCGCCGGATTTTGCCACAGTTGATAAAATAAATGCTGAAATTTTAAAAAGGCGGGGGAATCTTGGATCTGACGGCCGGCCAATTCTTCCATTTTCCACTCCTGAATTTGCCGAAATAATTTTTAATATTAATCCCAAGTGTTTAATTATTCCAGCTCACATTTGGACGCCGTGGTTTGCGGTTTTTGGTTCCATGAGCGGATTTGATTCTTTAAAAGAATGTTTCGGCGATCAAGAAAAATATATTTATGCGATAGAGACGGGTTTAAGCAGTGATCCTGTGATGAATTGGCGCATCCCTGAGCTTGACAGCCGCGCAATTCTTTCTTTTTCCGATGCCCATTCGCCGGCAAAACTTGGGCGCGAAGCAACTGCTTTTAATTTGAAAGAATTAACATTTGGCGCTTTAAGAGAAGCAATAAAAAAACCGGATAAAGAAAATAATGTTGCCTACACGATTGAATTTTATCCTGAGGAAGGAAAATATCATTTCACGGGACACAGGTTATGCAATATCACCCAGTCGCCGGAAGAAACTCGTGAAAAGGGAACCATTTGCCCGGTTTGCCACAAACCGTTAACCGTTGGCGTGATGCACCGCGTTGAAAAATTGGCCGGCCGGAGCGAGAAAGAATTAGAACTTGAAAACTGGGGAAAAAATGTTAAAGGAATTAAAAGCAAAAAATTCGCCCGGCCGCCGTTTGTGAAAATCGTGCCTCTTACCGAAATTATTGCCGAAACAATTGGCTCGCCCGTGGCAAGCCACCGCGTCGAACCAATTTATGAAAAACTCGTGAATTCTCTAAGCGGTGAATTTAATGTTTTATTAAAAGCAGAGACTGCAGAAATTGCCAAAAATTCAAGCAAAGAAATTGCGGAAAGTGTTTTAAAAGTCCGGCGCGGCAATCTCACGGTTATCCCTGGCTTTGATGGACAATTTGGAGTGGTGAAAATTGGGCACCACAGAGACACGGAAGAAACGGAGACGCAAAAAAACATATCTTTACCATCCCCAAAACAACCGGAGCAAATCGGGCTGTTTTAAAAAACAAACCTCTTGAAGAGAAATCTCATAATTGATATGCTGTATTTGATATACAAATTACATAAATTATGGAAACTGGAGAATCACTAGATTTTTCTTTTAGAGCAGATACTCTTCGACCCCAAATGCGCCTTCCAAGAAGCTTTACTGAGAGCATAGCGCAAGCAATTTTATATCCCATTCTTAATGCCCGAGAAAAAGAGAGAATTTCAAGATTAACTCCCGAATTCTTTGATGATAAACTTAAAAAAAATCCTGATCTTTGGACGTTTGGAGAAAAAGTTCTTTGTATTCCTCTTGAAGGCTCTGGAATTCATCTAAACCAACAAGGCCAAGCCATTGCCGAAACACTGGAAAAACTCGGCTCTTCAGCTATTTTTCGCGTTGTTACTCAAAAATTAGCGTCTGAACCAGAATTCCAAGTAAGAATTCTCGCCGGAGTTTACAAAACAGATGAGGAAACCCAAAAAGCCGCAGAAACAGATGCGCGTTTTTATATTTTAAGAGGTTTTATCAGAAGTATAAATGATCCGGCTGGCGCGACACACAACACGCCCGAACTTTTTGGACAACTTTTAGCAGAAATTTGTTTAAAAATGCCGCAGGACAAAGCTGACAGCCTTTTTTCTGAAGGAAATCAAGACACAATAACTGCTTTTGCCAAACTAAAAAATGAGCTTAAAGGGATTTACGATTTTGAGGAACAAAAAAACGATTTGATGGAGATTTTAAAAACTGCGGCACTTGAAACACAGGTCGTTTCTGGACGACCAAAAGAAAGAGATAAAAACAAAAAACAATCTGATTTGGTTTCCGACGCCAATGAATATCTTAGCCAACTGCCAGACACTGAAGGAAATATTAGCGCTCTACCTGCCTCTTCCACCACCACCAAAAACACAGGCAAAGAAGCAGGAAATATTTCTGAATTTGGAGAGTCAACAACTTTTGAAGAATTAAAAAGAAAGGGATACCGAGTTATTGCCATGGGAATTCATGGAATCGGACGCGATGGAAAGCATGATTTCGTAGACTCAGGAATTGCTGCGTTCTACAAAAATGAAGAAATTCCCTTCATTTACCCGACAAAAAAAGAGTTCGGCACAACAATCGAATCAGGAATGGAACAGTTTAATGTTTCGGGAAGCGGGGTTTGGGACTTTGCAAACTTGGGAGAATTTTATGCGTGCCAACTAATCGATGAGGCAAAAAGGCAACCAAATTTTAATTCTCAAAAAACTATTTTTCAAGTTTCCGGAACTTCGCGTGGCGCCGTCATGTCTCCCTGGGTTATTCATCGAATTAAAAAAGAATTCCCGGACGCAAAAATCACGCTCGTTGCAAATTCCGGCCCCTCAAAAGGAGAAAACCAAGATATTCCAAAACCCTTAATGTTAGGGATTGATATGATGGTTGCCATGAACGAATCTGCACGCGGATTTTTGGAGAAAGGATTAAAAAACACTCTTTTATTTCAGTGGATGGCAAAAGAATCTTTCAAATATATTTTAGAAAGAGGAAAACAACTCTTTCATCGACAGGAACCAAGAAGTGAACTGAAACCAAAGATAGACTTAGGACAAAGAATGAAAAATTATATTGCGCAAAATTTTCAAATTCCTGAGAATAATCTAACTTTTCTTCTCCAGACACAATGCGGCCATTTATGGCGATGTTATAGGGGTTTAAACAACAACTATACGCGAATTTTATCAACAATACCAAGAGATGTGAAGGTTTTCTTCGCGCACGGAATAAACGATGGCATTGTCGAACAAGTGGGTTACGATGGAGAAAAGGCTGTATCCGGCGCACGGGTTCTTTATCGCGGCAATGATGATGCGGGACACGCGTGGACTCGTGCCAATGAATGGATTGCCGCCCATCTGATTTTGGCAAAACAGTTAATATTGACAGATTAAATCCTTCATCAGCCTTCTTTTAAACAATGTGTTAAACTTTTTGTAATGACAACAAATTCAAAAAATACGCTGCAAAAATTTTTAAATTTGGCGGACGTTCAAATAAACGGTTCTCGTCCGTGGGATATCCAAATCAAAAATGAGTCTGTGTATGAAAAATTTTTCAGCGGCGGTTCCGTTGCTTTGGGAGAAACATATATGCAGGGATTATGGGATTGCCAATCTCTTGATGCGCTGTTTTATAAAATTCTTAAAGCAAAATTAAACAAAAAAGTGTCTTTTTCCCTGAAGGAAAAAATGCTTATTTTGAAAGCAAGGTTATTTAATCTTCAAACTCGAAAAGGTTCTCTCCGGGTTGCCAAACAACATTATGATTTACCATCGGATTTTTACATGTCTTTTCTTGACCCTTATAATCAATACACCTGCGGCTATTTTAAAAACACAACTAAATTAAATCAAGCTCAGGAAAATAAATTAAATTTAATTTGTAAAAAACTATATTTAAATTCTCACGACAAGGTTCTTGACATCGGTTGTGGTTGGGGAGGGTTTGCGAAGTTTGCCGCCAAAAAATATGGGTGCTCTGTAACGGGGATTACAATTTCAAAAGAACAAGCAAAATATGCCAAAAAGTTTACCCAAGGATTGCCGGTTAAAATAGAGATTAAAGATTATCGGGATTTAAAAGGATCTTTTGACAAAATTCTCATCTGTGGCATGATTGAACATGTTGGCCATAAAAATTATCGAACAATCATGGAAATTGTGCGCAAAATTCTTTCTGATCGTGGGCTTTTTCTTCTGCATACCTTAGGCGCCAGTGACTCAAAAAGCACTCTCGACACATGGCTCAGCAAATATATTTTTCCAAATTCATGCGTACCAACATTAGAGAAAATTTGTGAATCTGTCGACGGTTTGTTTGTTATGGAAGATTGGCACAATTTTGGCGCATATTATGATCAAACATTAATGGCGTGGTTTGCCAACTTTGACCGAAATTGGCACAAATTTAGTAATCAATACAATCCAGCGTTTTATCGAATGTTCAAATATTATTTCTTAATGTGCGCGGGTTCATTTCGGGCCAGAAAAAATAATCTCTGGCAAATTGTTTTTTCAAGAAATGGAGTTCCTGGGGGATACCAATCTTTTAGATAATTAATGTGTTAAAATCTTTCTTAAATGATTAGTGATCTTGCGCTTCTTTCTGCTATTGTTTTTTTTGCCATAGCTATGCCCCCTTTTTATTTTCGTTTGCGGTCAAGAATGACGCGCCAAAAATCATTTGAGGAAAAAAAAGAGTATAAGCTTTATGGAAAGAAAAAAATTTATCTTATTTCTTTAGGAATTTTTTTTGTGGTTATTATCTCTCTTCTTATTATCTTGGTTTTATTCATATCAGTTAAAACCCGCGACCATGGACTCTCTTTTGACAATTATGAAATTTTTTTATTATTTATTCTTTTTCTGACAAGTTTATTAATCATCTATGGCGCCGGTTCATACACGGCCGCAATCATCATTGAACAGTGTATCCTTCATTCCCGGCGCAAAAAAACAACCTATCGGGCGCTTCAACTTTATAATGATTTTTTTCATGGACCTTTTAGCCATGTATTAATGTATGCCGGCGGCAATTTTTTAATGCTGGTGATCTGTGTTTTGGAAAAAAATCATCCTCTTGTTAGTTCTGATTCTCTAAACAATATTATTTATATCTTTTACGGCGTAATTTTGGGCTCAATATATTATCGTTCTCAGGTGAGAAATTTAACATGGAAGCATCAAATGCCCAGTTTTTTTCTTATCTTTATCGCCCACATATTATTTATCTATGTTAATCGTTTAGAAATGTCGCTTTTCCCTTTTAATCTTTTTTTTCTCTCATTTGGAATCTCTCTAAACGTAGAGCTTTTTGTTAAATTTATTTTTTATCGAAGAAAGGGTCTTTTTTACCGTTATAATCTAAGGTTTGATCAGGTTATAAAATGAAGAAAATAAAAAAATCCATTCTTTTCGTGACTATTCTTCGTCTTCTTTTAGGACTTTTGGTTTTTATTTTTCCTTTTGTTTCCGCTTCTTTAATGTTTATCGTTGATTGGTCTGATGGCGAAGTTTTTAAAAGGTCGGGCTACACTCACAAAGTTTACAGTTTATATGACAAAGTGTTTGATTATTATTGGTATGCTTGTATTCTTTTGTTTCTTGTCATTAATCAAGCGCCCGGATTATCATTTTTTGTTTTATTTTTTGTTCTACGGTCTGTTGGACATATAATTTTTTTTATCACGCAAAAAAGTCTTGTTTTTTTCTTCTTCCCTTGTGTTTTTGAGCTGCTTTTTTATTTTTATCTACTCACTCTTTTTTTTCCTGAATTATCAATCTATCTGCTTTTTCCAAAAATATTTTTTCCCCTACTAATTATTCTTCCAATTATTTTGACGCGTGAGTATATAATTCATATCAAAAAGGCTAACCTAAGTTGGTTTTTCACCGGAAAAACTACTTATTGGCCTGAAGAAAAAATATGTTTTTAATCGTTGGCCTTGGAAACCCTGGAGAAAAGTATGCGCGGTCGCGCCATAATTTTGGATTTTTGGCGGCAGACTATTTGCAAAAAAAACTAGGCGCGGCAGGGGAAAGTTTTGAGAAAGATAAAAAATCCAACAGCCTTATATATAAAAACCGTGATTTTTTAATTGCCAAGCCCCAAACCTTTATGAATTCTTCAGGCGCGGCAGTGCAAAACATTATCAATTTTTACAAAATGAAGTCTGCCGATTTAATCGTGATCCACGACGACTTTGATTTACCCCTTGGCAAGCTAAAATTGGCGGCCGGCGGGGGGGCGGCCGGGCATCATGGAGTGGAATCTATTATTAAATCTCTGGGCACGCCAAATTTTTTAAGACTGCGCCTCGGGATTTTTGGCCAAGAGAAAAAAATGCTTCACAAAATGCGCGCCGAACACGTGGTTTTGGACAATTTTTCTTCGTCAGAAATGAGCGAAACTAAACACGTTGTTAAAAGGGCAGCTGAAGCAATTATATTTTTACAAAAAAATGGTGTTGAGAAAGCAATGAACAAATATAACTAAAAATACTATCAAATACTAACTAATGCCATCCAATACTAACTAATACTAACAAATAAAAATAATTATTCTTTTGTTAGTATTGGATAGTATTTGATAGTATTGGTTAGTATTAGTTAGTATTTATCTTCTTGCAGGCAATTAAATCTATTCTTCAAAACATCGATTCCACCCGGGATAAATATGTAAGCCGTGAATTTCAGAAATATGGCTATGACCTGGCGCAAAAGTTGGGCGACCCAAAACATGTTAGCTTATATATTAAACTGGCAAAAACCGTTGACCGCAAGATTCTTGACGATGCATATAGTTTTGTCGCCGACGCGCATGCCCGCAACACTCCGGCGCTTTTTATGTGGAAAATGAAACAAATAAAACTAAATTCCAAACTCCAAGTTCAAAGCTCCAAATAATTTGGTTTGGAACTTTGAGCTTTAAATTTGGAATTTAATGAATATTTCTGTTTTGTGTTAAACTTAAAATAACACCATGCCCATTTTGCTAAATTTAATCTACGTTTCCGCCGTCTACCTTCTCAAATTCGGTTTTAACTTTTTCATTTATTCACCCTTGTTTCTCGCCGGCGGGGCGCTTGGATATTTTCTTTTTTATTTAAATTATTTTCTTTATCCGTTTCTTGCTGAAAAAACTGACGAACTGGCAATTAAAAGCGAAGAATTTTTTCAGAAAAAAGATTTTATTCTTGGAATTAAATTTTTGGCTTTAAACGAGGAAAAAATGAAATTTCAAGTGTTAAAAACATCTCTTAATTTTTTAATTTTAATAATTTTAACTTTTTTTGTTTCCTCATCAAGCGGATCATTTTTGGGAACTGGAGTTTGTTATGGCCTTATATTTCATTTTAACTCTAAAATTTATCACGATTTTCAAAAGCCTGCTTTATTAAACCAATGGTTTGAGGTGATCAAGACGCCGGTTGATCTTCGATATCAGAAATACTTTGTATTTGGGGCGCTTTTTTTATCTTTAATTGTTTCTTTGTAATCTCTGTGGGTAATTTTTAATTTTTAATTTTTAATTTTTAAATAATTTTTAATGTTTAAAATTTAAATATTATTTTGAAATTTGAAATTAGAAATTAGAAATTTTTTGAATTTTTGATCGATAAAAATTCAAAACTCTGGCAATTTCTGGATCCTAATCAAAAAGACTATCTCACCGACAGCCTGTATCTTCTTGACCACCTGAAAAACAATCCGGTTGTTTTAAACGATTATTCATTTATTCTTTTTGGCGTGGCAAAAGCGTTTGAAGGGTTTTTGAAAAAAATGTTTTTGAAAAAAGGATATATTAGAGAGGAAGATTTTCTAAGCACTAAGTTTCGAATTGGCAAGGTTTTAAATCCTAACCTTGAGGAAAAATTCCGCGAGGAATCTGTTTATGACAATTTAAGAGAGGACACTGGAGATAATGAACTGGGGGATTTGCTTTGGAACACGTGGAAATTTAACCGCAACCGCGTTTTTCACTATTTTCCCAATAAAATTGATTATTTAACTATTAAAGAGTGTGAGGAAAAAATTGAGGAAGTTATTGAAGCAATGAAAAAAGCGCTAGATATTTTATTAAAATAAATTTTTATTTTATTTATAAAATAAAAAAACATGCCTGTCTCTCAAGAACCTCAAAGCAACATATTCATATTTCCACTAACACCGTGGGAATCTTCTTTTTCTCCTAAAACTCTTCAAAATCCAAGCAAACAAGAATCTATTAATGCTAAAATTAACCATATTAGAGATGTTGTTGAAATAACTACAAACTTAATTAACCTTATGGGTGGAAAAATTGAAGGCACGAATGAAGAATGGAACAAGCCTCTGGCTCAAACAATTGCTGACTATCATGATATTGCCCGTTTTGAAGAATTAAATGGAAACGATCGCATCAATCAAAAATTTAGACATGCCAGAGCAGGAGCAAAAAAAATTTTAGGAAGTGTCTTGTCGAAAAGCAATCCTATTCCTTTTTTAAAACATAAAGAGATTAGAACCATCCATCATGCAGTTTTACACCATAGCGAGATAAAATATAAAGGCAATAGCCCCTATGCACATCTTCTTCGCGATGCAGACAAAATTGCTCTTTGCCAAGACGTTGACCTTTTATGCAAAGTTATGCAGCTTTATGAAAAACTAGAAGAAGGAAATATCACTGAAAACGCATGGCAAGAATTTTCTAAAACCGGTTTTGTTTCTAACGAAAATGTCCACACTTTAGCCGACGGCCTCCTTAGACAATTTACATGGTATGATGACCTACATTTTGAGGCAAGCAAAAGAATGTGGCAAGAAAAACAAATTCGCCAAAAAATTATTGAAAAAATGAAAGAGAAAGATGTGGGAAGTGAATATTTAAAAAAACTTGAAGAAAAGATAACCCCTTGAGAGTATTTTTTTACCGAAAATCTCCCCTTTTTTTAAAATTCTTCTTGCCTTGTTAATGATATAATTAAGCCATAAAACACCAGCCTTCGTGGCTCAACTGGATAGAGCAAACGGCTTCGAACCGTTAGGTTGGGAGTTCGAGTCTCCCCGAAGGCACATTGACATTTTTTAATGATTCTGAGCTTGTCGAAGAAGAGTTTAGGTGTGAACAGCACAGTTAAGGCGAACGGAAAGATTTGGAGGACAACTTTTTGGAGAGGTAGCCAAGTGGTTTAAGGCAACAGTCTCGAAAACTGTGTCGCGGCAACGTGACTCGCGAGTTCGAATCTCGCCCTCTCCGCCAGTTGCTACGACTGGTATTTTTAGCCATAACGTCGAATGGTTCTATCCAGTCCCAGCTTATGTTTCCATCACTTAATAAAAAGTTCGAGCCAACATTATGGAGAATTAGCTTTTTGTCTGTGTCGTCTCCCTTTGAAAATACAAGAAAGGCGTTGTAGCAATTAATTGCGAGGTTCTTCTGCTGTTCGATCCATTGATTTCCAGCCTTTTTGATTTCAGTAAGGTTATCTTCAACATTTGATTGTTCACAATCAATCTCATTTCGCTTTTCTTCAAACTCGCTTTCAGAAATTTTAGCATCTGTAATCAAATCCAATAATCGTCTTTTCTTAGCTTCAAGCCTATCATACTCTTTCCTCCAAAAATCTAAGCTGTTTTGATGAACATCAAAATCATTATCTTGTGTAGCTTTAAGAGCAAGAATCATTAGTTTGAAAATATCTTCATCAACTGCTATTTGAGAAAGAATTTCTTCAACTTGCTTTTCGATAACCTCTGTACGGACATATTTCTGATTGCAAGTACCTTTCTTTTTGGTACAACGGTAATAAACGTGACCTTTGTGTTCTTCGGCTGTTATTGAGCAACCACATTCGGCACATTTGATAAGCCCTGTAAACGGAAAGTTTTTCTTTTCTTTATTTTTTGTTGGCTTACCTCTGTTTTTCATGACTTTTTGAACTTGTAGAAATTTACCAGTATTTATTGCCTTCATATGAGTTCCTTTGTATTTTTTCCCACCATAAACCATTATACCCATGTAAAAAGGATTACTCAAAGTCCTTTGTACGGTGCTTTTAGTAAGTTTTATACCCAACTTACTCTTGAGTCCCCATTTATACGCTTCTTCTGATATTTCTCTTAAAGAATATCTACCTTTTGCGTATTCGTCAAAAAGCCTCTTGATTAAAGGAAATGTTTTCGGATCTGGAATTATCTTCTTGTTTACTAAATCGTTTTTGTAGCCGAGAATTGCCATAGTCGGCCATTCTCCACGCCTAAGCTTTTCTCTTTGACCACGTTTTACATTCTGGCTTAAATTGTCGATGTAGTATTTAGACTGTCCAAAAGCAAGGCTTAGTGTGAATTTCCCCTGAGGAGATGTATCAACCCAATATGTTGGGAATTTTAGGTCTTTAATTAAACCTTGATCCATCATAAAAATGACCTTTCCACCATCAACCGAGTTTCTTGCAAGTCTGTCAGGATGCCAAGCTAGTATTCCCTCTGCCTTACCTTGTTCAATTTGCATAAGCATTTTGTTGAATATCTCTCTACCAGGCTGTTTAGCAGTTTTCGATTCTCGAAATATCTCGACTATTTCAAGACCTTCTTTCTGTGCAAATTGATTAAGTTCAGTTTCCTGTGCTTGGATTGACTGGACTTGTCTATTACTCTCGTCAGTTGATTTTCTACAATATGCAAAGTATTTCATCTATGTATAGTTTTGAACAGTAATTTTTTTTATTACCTTTCCAACAATCCTAAAAGAAGGATCATTCGTTTTAATTGGCTTAAAATCTGGATTGGCTGGTTTTAATTCAACATAACCCCCTCGTTCAAAGTAGAATTTAAGAGTGGCATCTTCATCAATCTTTGCTACCACAATGTCCCCATTATTCACAAAAGCATAAGGATCAATGATTATTATATCGCCTGGCAAAATTCCTGCATCTTTCATAGAAAGACCGTTTGCTTTTAAACCAAAAATATCTTTCTTTTTAGCAAGTTCTTCATCGAAAGGCATAGGAAAATATTCGTCTGCTTCCTCGATTGCTTCTGATGGAGTACCACAAGGTACTTGTCCTAAAATCGGAATTCTCATCATCTCGGTAAAGATATGGTCTTCTCGAAGCCCCATATCCATAAGCCTACCTTTTTGACGAACTTTCAATATCTTGTCAAAAGTCATTCCGAGAGCATCGGCATATTTTTGCAATGTCTCCTCGTTAGGCTCATATTTACCTTTTTCAATGGTAGCAATATAACCATTGCTGGTAAATCCCATTTTCCTGCTTACGTCCATTTGTGTAAGCCCTTTATCTATACGAATTTGCTTTAAAAGTTTTCCTAAGGAGTGTGGCATTTTGTTTGATCAATATATCAATACGAGAATAATATACACTTTAGTATATAAAGTCAAGTTTATATTCCCACTTTTCCAAGATACGGTTTTATTAGCGACCACAATAGTTTTGCTAATATTACACCTATAGCCTCCTTGTAATTTTCTTGACCGTCACCAACCAAGTATATATTATACTAAATAATAATATATACAGTTTTCTATATATTGTTTATGAGCATAAGAAATTGCCTCAAAACATTGAGGAAAAACAAAAGACTAAGCCAAGAAGAAGTTGCTCGAAGAGCTGGGATATCTTTAATGGGCTATATAAAAATAGAAACAGGAGCTGTTACACCAAAACTTGATACTGCCTACCGCATTGCTCACGCAATTGGAGAAAGAATTGAAATAGTTTTTCCTTACAAAGAAGCCAAAAAGAAATGAATAAAAAAGAAAAACAGAAAATTAAAAATTGGCAGTTTTTATTACAGGAAATACGCAGGATTTTAGAACCAAGATATGGAGAGAAGTTAAGCGATGAACGAGTTGAAAACATTGCAAATCATCTAGGAGATTATGCGAAAGTTTGTCAAAACGCTTTTGCAAAGCGACAAGGCTTAAAACCAATGTACAAAATATGAACGAAAAAGAAGAACTATACAAAAACCAAATACTTGAGCTTATCAAAAAGCATATTAGCAAGGGCAATCCTATTCAGGTTGATGAACTTATGCAGTTTGTACCACTTAATGATAGAGAAATCAGACGAGTTGTTCAGTATTTAGTAAATGAAGGCAGACATCCAATAGGTTCAACAACTAAAGGTCCTTACGGTTTTTATATGATCGCTACTTTTGAAGATTATTTGGAAGCAGTTAAAAATTTAATGCACCGTAAGGACAAGTTGAAACAAAGAGTTGAAAGCTTAAGAGAGGCTTGTTTAAAGAACGGATTGAATATGCCAAAGGTCGAGATTAATAAAGATGGTGAAAAAGCAGTTTTCAACATCTCTAATTCAGTTGTTATTTATTTCAAATGAGAAAAGACACAGAAACAGCATTAATGCAATTTGTTTATCACAATCTAAAAGGCGCTTCTGATTTGGAAGTCAGACTAACAGTTTATTTAATAGTTATTTTAGGGTATTGCCCAGAACATTGGTGCTTTATTTTTAAAGAGGAACTAATTTCTGGACAAGAATTTTTCGATTGTGCTGGTAAAAGAATTTATCAAATTGACGGACTTGGTTTTTCCGATACGGAACTCATTAAAGCAATCAGAGAAGTAAATAAAAGAGGCTTATTGATAATTAAAACTAAAGCCGAAGGGGCTTTAATTATTAAATTAAATCTTAAATATCTCAAAAATGCTTTATCAAAAGAGTTCCCATTTGTTGAGCCGATTTCACAACTTTCTTAAACATCGGCTTTTAATAAAACATATTTTAAAAGTAAAAAGACTTGGAAGGCTTTTCAGGTCTTTTCTCGTACTTATTACAGTTCTTGCTTCATCGGGAATAACAAATCTATTTATGGCAACACCTGTAAAAGCGGATTCTTTTTATCCTGACGGAGATGTTGGAGGTTGTAAAGTAGCAACAGTAATGGGAGTTCAGTTTAATGATTTAGGCGGAAATGGTGTTAATTGGGATAGTGGCAATGTTAGCGGTGAAAGTGGAGCTTGGATTCAAAATCATCATTTTAATCAAGTTGCTGATATTACATACCCTGATGCTCATAAATATCCCTATGTCGCTGATCGTGTTGCTGTACCGCCGAATACTAGAATTGAAATCGGTGAATGGACATACAGTTATGCAGGACATGGAGTTAATATTAATAATATAAACTTCTTTACCTCAAGAAGTAATCCTGCTGATGGAGATTTAACAAGGCTTGGTGCTGGTGGAAGTTATGGCACTATTTACATGAATGGCTTTCCTGCTAGAAGCGGAAAGTATGTAAACACAGGTTATGTTGGATATTTTGGAGATCATGTTTCCTCATACGGTCATGTTATTTACTCTTTTGATACAATACAGCCAATCCAACTACAAAGCTTTACCGCTAATCCAATTTGGAATGGAAGCAATCTTACAGTCCGATATACAGCGATAATAAGAAATGTATCAGCATACAACTTATGCAATATTAGGTTCAGAGACGTGCTTCCAACAGGTGCAATCTTTGATCAGACATTTTGTGTAAATTCAGGACAAAACGTAACTCTAACCTATGATGACAATTGGGGAACAAATTATCCAAACACAATTATCAACGATCCTGCAACTATTTGGGATAATAACTGGCACGATGAATCTCAATCTGAATCAATGCCTTCTATATATGAAGGTGGTAATCCAAATGTCAGACCTGGAATTGTCCAAAGAGATGATATTGGTTCTCCTTCAGGTTGGAGTGCTGGTCAGCCTATTTGGGGGCAAGCTGAAAGACCTCCTATTAATGTTGTTCTTATTCCTTACTGGTTTAATTCAGGACAAGTAAGACTTGATGTCCCTCCTGTCTTAACAATAAGTAAAACTGTCAGCGATCAAGACGAAACAAATGTAAAAACAAATGACAGTAGACCTAATGAAGATATTTCATACAATATCACAATCGGTAATACTGGTGGAAAAGCTACTGGTGTAGTTGTAGTTGATGATTATGATCAAAGCCTAATAAAAATTACTGATCCAAATGGTGGAAGTGGTAATGGTAATACTATTAGTTGGAATGTAGGTGAACTTCAACACAGTGAAACCAAAATTTTTACTGTTAAGGCAAAAACAATAGCTCCTCTTGCTCATGGCACTTATGTCGCTCCAAATACTGTAACAATTCGAAGTGATCAAATACCTCCTACAAACGATTCTGCACAAACAAACATTACTGCTGAGGTGAGAATGAGTATTGATAAGACCGTTTCTGATAGCGATGAACAGAATAGCAGTTCAAACAATTTACAAGGAGCGCATCCGGATAATACCGAAAGGCAATCGACCTACTCGATACATATTGAAAATAGCGGTGACGCGGATGCGCACTTCGTTTCCATCCACGACAACGTATCGGAAATTATCCGTAATGGAAGAATAATTGATATTGCTAATGGTGGTGTACTTACAACAAGAATTGATTCAAATGGTCAGCTTGTCGGTGAGATTGTCTGGGATATTGGTAATCTACCGCAAACTGAAAGCAGAACTGTTACTTTCAAAGTTCAGATTAATACTGGAATTCCCGATAATACCTTAATACACAATACTGCTGATGTAAGGACAGCAGAAGTCCCAACAATAAGTGATTCTACAATAACAACAATACATGCTCCCATTTTACAAATAACAAAGGATGATGGAATTGATAATGCTGATCCAGCACAAGCTGTAAATTGGACAATAAATGTACGAAATATTGGTACAGGAAATGCTTACAATACAGAGGTTTATGATTTTGTACCAGAACGACTTACAGTTTCTGATATTTCTGATGATGGTGCGTGGGATGGACAAACAAGGCGTGTTGTATGGAGTACAACCGAGCCACAATATATCCTTAATGGCTCATACCAACCAGACAGTAGAAGTATTTGGGGTTCAAGTAAAACTTTGACTTTTAACACAAAACTTGATTCGGTTTTTCCAGTAGGCACAACAACACTTAAAAACATTGCAGTAACCGAAACTTCATTTTACCCTTCTGCTCAAGTAGAACACGATCTGCCAGTTGAAGCTTATCCTAACAATGATATTGAAAAGTATGTCATTAATGAAACAGCAGTAAGTAACAACAGAAACAATAGTGGAAAAGATATTGATAATACAGACTACGGAGCTGATGCTGATACCGTTCTTGGTGATAATAGAGATGTTTATGCTATAGCAGGAGACACACTTAGATATACTCTTGCTTTTCGAAATATAGGTAATGCTGATAGTCCGCAGACTTTTATTACCGACCAATTACCAAAGTTAATTACAGATAAGGACGGAAATAATTATCAAGTAATTCTCGAAAATGATATTACTGAAATAACAGATAATGTTGTTATATCAGAAACTGATACTGGCTTTGATATTGTCTGGGATATTGGCGAATTAAAGGTCAGTGATACTTGGCAGGTAAAATCTTTCAAAGTAAAACTTGTTTCAGATTCAACAGTCACCTTGTCACATGATGACACTAAACGTTTAATCAATAACGAATCTGAAATTGCCTCAGGGAATGAATTAGTTAAAAGTGACTTAGATAATGCAATTGTCAAAGTTAATCAACCTGATCTGGAAATTGAAAAGCTTTCTGATAAAGCTGAATACCAGAGTGATGAGCAAGTTATTTATACAATCCATGTAACAAATAATGGTAGTAGTTTTGCAACAGGAACAGTCAAGGACACCTTGCCTGAAGGAGTTAAATATATATCTACAGATTACCCTGAGAATAAAACAAGAATTGAAGATCAAAATTTGAACTTTGATGTTGAGCTTAATGCTGGGCAAAGCATAGATATTAAAGTAGTTGTTAAATTCACAATCCCAGTTACTGATTTAGAAAAGTTCAATAATGATGTAACGGTAAACTATATTGATGAAAACCAAAACAACAGACCTGAACAGAGGGATGATATTGAAATTTCTGTCCATGCACCAATCTTACAGCTTGCAAAAGAGCAAACTCTTCCCGAAACCATTTCACCAGGAGAAGCTATCATCTACACGATTAGATACAAAAATATTGGTACTGGATACTCTCCTGAAACGATTATTACAGACACAATTCCTGAACATACAAAGTTTGTTGAATTTATCAATCCTGATCCGTTAATTGTTGGGAAGTTTGATGCTGAGAAAAACGAAGTATCTTGGCAGATTGGAAAGCTTGAGCCAAATACAGAAGGTTCTGTATCTTTCAAAGTAGTAATTGAAATTCCAACAGATAGTGGAACAGAAATAAGAAATATTGCGATTATTAAGTCCCCAGTAATTGACGACATTGAAAGTGAAGTTATTACTGCAACTGCAAGTTCTTGCTGTATGGGTGGATTTATTTGGGAAGACTCAAATAATAACGCAAAGTACGATGAAAATGAGCAAGGCATCAAGGGTGTCAGAATAAAACTTAAATGGGGAGCGACACAATATCTTGAAGGTAATGAAGTTGATATTTACACAGAAGACAACGGACACTATGAATACACAGGATTACCGTATAACACAGTTATTGACGTAAAGGTTTTTAAACCAGCTGGCTTTGATAATATAACTACCCCTGATGAGTTTAAACTAGTACTACTTCCTCCAAACCAAAACGGTGAGATTGTCGATTACACAAAGGATGGTATTCATTACCTAACCGCAAGTGGATGTATCAATTTCTTTAGTGCAGGAATTTATCGAGATATTGTCATAGCTCAGACTGGTGAGTCTATCCTACCTCCGATACTAATTGGTACAGGACTTGTTTCAGTCGGTATTTCAATCATAATTTTAATTATTAAATCTAGAAAAAAGAAGAAATGATTACTCTAATTGTGTTCGTATGCTTGTTTGTAATTTATGTAACGGTATTTTTCTTTCGAGGTGTGTACCACGAAAAGAAAGACAGAAAACAAAAGAAACCTGAAGATCCTCAAACAGAGAAAGTAATTATTTAATTTTTATTTTAATCCTATGAAGAAAATATCAAAACGAGTCGAAAAATTAATACTAATAGGTTCATCAATTTTGATGTATCCATTAATTGCACTACAAAGTGTTTACGCACAAGCTGATCCGAGTGCAGAAATATCAGCAATAATTGAGAGAATTGTAACTTTAGCAACTCGTATCGGTTCTGGAATTCTCATACTCTTCATAATCAAAGACGGTATTGAATTTGTGAATGGTGCTGAAACTGGACAAAGCCGAAACATCATTGTTCGAGATATCTTTCTTTTGATAATTGCAGCTATTTTCCTGTTTAAACCAGATTTTATTCTTAACATGATCAAATTTATTGCCAATGTTTAATTTCTTTCGACACTACAAACCAATACAGGATAAAGCATTAGAGGTTAAAGAAAAGATCAAAAGTGCTGATAAAGAGAAAATGAAACTTATTCAGCGAATTTTCTTAATTGGAATTGGCTTAATGCTCTTGATAGGACTTATTCAAATTCTTATTGCAGTATTTTACAAACCTACTGAAATACCTGAAATACCAAAGCAACAAATACAGCAAGAGATTACCCCTACACCGCAAGTCATTCCTGAAAATACTGGTATTGAACAAGTTGATGAACAAGCAATGGGTCAATCAATACCTAACCCTATTGATATGCTTAATCCTTTCTCAAGTTTTCAAGAATCGGTTGTTGATGCAATTTCAGAAATTGTTATGCAAGGACTTGAATTGTTTGACGATTATGTCGCCTATACACCAAATATTGCTAGAAATGATGGTCAAATAGTTGATGCAAGAGGAAACGGAATACCAATTCATGTTGATAAGTTTTACAATGCAACCCAAAGTGTTGCTTGGCTTCTTCTTCCATTAATTATTGTCATTACAGGAACTTATGTTGTTTTAGAAGGATCTTTCAAGGGAATAATGCTGTTAAAAGAAGTAGCAAAGAAAACATTCCTGTTTATTCTTGGTATGGTTGCTATGAGGTTTATTTTTGCAAACCTCATTGATCTCACTAATGCTCTGGACAAATTCATGCTTCAAAGACTTGTTGCTTCCTCAAGTTCTGGAACACTTTCGGAATCGTTATTAACTGCACTTGGTCTACAAATAGTCAATCAAAAGCTACAGTTTAGTATTCAAGGAACGCTAAACATATTTGCTGAAATAATCCTCTGGATAGGTCTATTCTTTCTACTTGTGACATTACTTTTTCAATTTATTATCCGTTTTTTCCATTTACTACTGCATTTAATAGTTTTTCCGATTGTGTTTGTAATTGGGCTTTTACCAGGTGGGGAACAGTTTTTTAGATCATACATTGAAGAAACACTAAGGACTTTATTTATGCAACCGATATTCCTTATTGGAATTGGTATCTCAATTGAAATCATTTCAAGTGTAAATGAGCCTGTTCCAAAGGTGATTTTAGGACTTGGCTCACTAGCATTTTTAAATATCATTCCGTCAATCGTAAATAGATTCTCAGGTATCTTGTGGGGAATTGGCGGATCTGTGGCAGGTGGAATTGTAGCAGGTGCAACTATCGGGCAAGCAAGGAAAGTCAAAGAAGGTGTGGTTGCGGGTATGTCAGGAGGTAAGTCTTCTTCAATGAGGTCATGGGCTGGTAAAGCTCTTGGTGAAGCTATAGTTTCTAAACTTCCAATTGGAGGAACTGCAAAGAAAGCTATGGAAACTGGCTTTGTTGCAAAGGGAGGTTCAACAGCTTTTAAATCAAATGGAAGTTTTAAGGGAGCTGTTATGTCTGGAATATCAGCAAAAAAAGCGTTTTCAACACTTGGCATGAAGCCTTTAAGTGGTCATGTATTAAAAGACGAAGGCAAAGCTTCACTGTACTCGATTCAGCCTAATCTTGAACAAGTACAAGACTTGTCAGTCAAAGATAGTACTATGCTTTCAAACGGATTTAAACAAGCTAATTTTAACGAAGCTTTTGAAAGCTATCCGCTTGTAAATGAACCAGCCACAATTCATCAAATGATGGATTTATCGCAAATATCATTTTCAAATCCTTCAACATCACAATATTTAAACGAAGTTGTTCAAGCAAAACCAATTGAGATTCTGCAAGGTAAAACGTTTGATACAAGTAATAACAAGCATTGGAGTCATGTTTCAAACTGGTATTCCAAGAGTGAAGTTATTGCTGGCGGTAATCCTCAAAAAATACAGCAGTTTGTAAGTAGTCCTGCTAACCGCATGAAAATAATACACAAAGCTTCTCAAGATGGCTATTTCAAGGCTCAAGGAATAAAGACAGTAAAAATAAAAGATCATGTTAATGGTCAAAAACCAATTACAAAATATTATCAACTTAAAAACAAAATAAATGCAGGAAATAGTACCGCCAAAACTAAATAGGGAAACAGGACTTTTATCCATGGTGTTTAGCAGAAGAAATTTTCTGTTTTTTATTGGTATCGGACTTTCCTTTATTGTTTGGACTACTCCCTACCTTACTACAGCAGACCAAAAAATACTTGGAGAAATAGCTGTAGGAACAATCTTGTTGCCATTCCTTTTTGATGCTTACGGAAGACCTTTACATATATTCATTGTTGATTTAATAAAATTCATTTTTTCAGCAAAGAAGCAAAGAATAGCCTTAGCCAAAGATGTTTCCGTAGGAATCATTATTGTTTCTGATAACCAGTATTCGAAAGTTTTTCAAATAGAACCTATTAATCTTTCAATGAGTAGCGAGGAAGAAATCTTTGCATTTAAGAAATATCTTCAACAAGCCCTATTTGCATTAAAAAATCAAATTCAGATACTTACAATCCAAAAGTTTTCAACACAAGACAAAAGTTTAGCAACTGAGATAGGAAGATACAAAAACCTTTCAGGGATTCTGCAAAAAAGATGCAAAGAGTATCTGCTTGAGTATCAAGACTTAACACAAACGATGGAAAGAAGCTTTTATCTAGTCCTTACAACTTACGCAAAGGGACTCGATGATGCTAAAACAAAACTTGAAGATCAGGAAAATTCATTTGGGAAACTACTTGAACAGACAAAGGTTAAGCTCACATCTTTATCTACACAGGAGATTATGAACTTATCGAACTTTATTTTAGAAAAGCACAGTAAATGAACCCAATCAAATATTTTGTTAAACAATCACAATTTGCTTTAAATGACTTTAATCACAGAGTTGAAAACAAAGGAAGTGAATTCATTAAGCAAAGTGTCAGGAAACAAGAAATTGCAAGGCTTTCTCCTGATGATAACTTGGTTTACGAGTTTCAAAACAAAGGAAGATTCATTGATCTTGGAGAAGGAATTATGCAAACCTATGTTATTTCAGAATTTCCGCAGATTATTTATCCTAACTGGCTTTACGATCTGACAAACTACAGTGAACCGATTCTTCTTAACCAATTTATTAAGCCTATTGATCCTCAAAAGGCACTATCAGGGCTTAGAAACAGGATTGTTAATCTTTCAGCTCAATACTTTGAAAAAGCTGAAAAAGGCAAACTTCATACAGTAGATTTAGAACAAGCAATAACCGATGCAAAAGCTATTGAAGATGCAATTGTTCGAGGTGTGGAAAAACTTTATTCAATGACAATGTATATAAAATTATCAGCCTCAAACCAAGCAAAATTAAGTAAATGTGATAAAGCAATAAAAGACCTAGCTTTTGCCAAGCAGTTGAAACTGCATCCATTGGTATATAAACAAAAAGAAGGAATAGAATCGTTTCTGCCTTCTGGTGTTGACCATGTTAATGAAGAAATTTATCTGACAAGTTCAAATATTTCATCTTCGCTTCCGTTTACTACAGCAACACTCAATGATCCTGATGGGATTTTCTACGGAATAACAATAGGAGGCGAGAAAATTCGTTTTGACAGGTTTTCTAAAACATCAAAAAACTACAACGGAATTATATTTGCAACCTCAGGTGCAGGAAAGAGTTTTTCTGCAAAGCTTGAAGCCTACAGGAGTTTATTTCGAGGAATTAATGTGTATGTAATTGATCCAGAGCGGGAATTTAAAGCTCTTTGCGACTATGTAGGAGGCACAAATATTGATATTAACCCTGAAAGTAAGACTAAGGTTAATCCGCTTGAATTCTTCTCGACAAAGATTGATTCAAAAGAAGTAATGCGTACACATCTTGGTGTTGTTAAAGGACTTCTGAAAATCTGGCTTTCTGATCAAGCATACAACAAAGGTATTGTCAGTAAAGCTGTAAATAATGCATATTGTCAAAAAGGAATCTTACTTGACGATCCTAAAACCTATGCAAAACCTGCACCAATAATTACAGATTTAATTAAGAGTTTTGAAAAAGAAGGTCTTGAGGGCAAAAGAATTGCAGTTGAACTTCTTGAATATTCAAAGAAAGGTGAACTTGGTGATCTATATGATAACCCCTCAACTAGTGATGTGAACTTTGATTCACCAATGGTTGTATTCAATATTCAAAAAGTACCAGATCAAGAAAAACAGGCTTCAATCTACTATTTATCCAATTTTATTTGGCAAAAGGTTTTATCAAACCGAAACCGAAAAATTCTTATTATTGATGAAGCCCATTTACTTCTAAAGGAAGAATCTTCTGCAAACTTTATCGAGGATTTAGTAAGGCGAGGAAGAAAATACAATCTCGGAGTTATTTGTATTTCTCAAGATGTCGATGATTTTCTTAATTCCCCACAAGGTAGTGTAATTGCGAAAAATGCTGATACAGCTTTGATACTTGCTCAAAAGAAACAATCAGTACCAAGTTTAGTAAAAGCTTTTGATCTATCCGATATTGAAAAAGACTACATAACAAGACTGACCAAAGGTCAAGCTTTGTTCATCAAAGGAAATACTCACAGCCATATTTTTATTTATGCTACTCCTCACGAAAGGACTTTGTATTCATCAAGTGCTGAGGATTTAGCAAAAATGGATAAAACAAGAATAAATGAAAACAACTGAGAACGAAAAAAACTTAAAACATGGTTATCTTTTCCTGACAAGTATTTTACTTGTGTTATTTTCATTCTCTTTGGCAACTGAAATATATCTGAAAGGTGGATTTAAATTTGATTTTAATAAAACAGATAATAACGAAATTACTACTGATAACTCTACTAAAGATGAGCATCCAGAAATAACTCTTGAATTTCAGAACTTAACTGATGGATATAAAACAAAGGAAGCTTCAATTACCGTAGTTGTGCTTACAAATACAGGAAATTCAGCTTGGTTAAATAGTGCAAAAGTTGATGTTAATCAAGAAGGTATATTCGAACAAAAGATTAATCTTATTACTGGTCAAAATGAGATTATTGCAGAAGTTGAAAACGCTAATGGGGATAAAAAGCAAAAAAGAATTGTAGTAACAAGAGAAGAAGAACCTAAGCCTACAATTGAACCCCAAACCCCGACTAATACTCAAAAGCCAGTAGTTCAACCTGAACCGAAGGTAGAGCCAAAAACTGATCCAAAACCAACTCCTGAACCTCAGCCACAACCAAATCCTATCACTGGACTCAAACTTAACTGCTCGATAACAAACACTCAGCCATCAGTAGGTCAAAACGTATCACTTGATTGCACTGTAAAAGATCAAAACGCAAATGGAGTTAATGGAGCAACAGGAAGTGTGACTGTAAATTGGCAGTCTGGAAGTGCAAACTACAATCTACCCTCATCAAATAATGGTAGTACATCGATCAGTTTTACAGTTCCAGCAGGAAATAGCGGAAAAGTATCTGGAAATATCAGAGCTTCTAAAGACGGTCTAACGGTTAATTCTAATTTTTCAATAACAGTTTTGTAGTGGAAGAAAACAAAGCATTAAACACAACTAAAAACATTGCAGAAATCGGAGATAGTCTTGCTGGAGATGCTATCGGAATTGCTTCTAATAAAGTAGTACCAGTAGTTGGTCCGATTTTGGTAAACATTGTCTGGAAAAATAAATTCAAAATTCTTATTGCTTTTGTAGTTATTTGTTTCTTCGGAATATTTGCACTTGAGGCAATAGCCTATCAAGTTTTAGCAGGCTACCACAGCTTACTAGATGAAATACCAAAGGAGCATCAAGAATGTATTGATAAAGCAAGTCGAAAGTACAATCAAGAATATGAACTGATTGCTTCCTATGGCAAAGTAATTTCAAATTTTGATGCTACTCATAGAGGTAATGGAATTGGATTTTTGGAAATATCAGAAACTGATTGGAATAAATATAAAGCTGACGGTGATAACAACGATAACATTTCAGAAGGTGATCTTTGCGATAACTACTTTACACTATCCAATATCCTCTCACAGTATCAAGGCGATGCAAAAGCCAAAATTTACGCTTATACCTATCCTAAAAAAGACGAAGTTTATGAACAATACCAAATGTATGTTGGTGCTTTATACATTCCTTACGGTAATCCAGTAGGTTTAAATCGTTCCGATTTAATTGTGGTTACCTCTGGCTACAACGTGGTTCGAATTATTAATGGAGTCAAAAATATCCATAAAGGTGTTGACTTAGTTCCTTCAAGTAAATGGTATCAAGAAAATCCAGGCAAAGGATCAACAGATGCAATCAATAGAACAATCATTGCAGGCAAGGTTGATAACTTCAAAGACGGAAATGGAGCTTTATGTTCGTACATTACCAACGATTATTATCGTGTTCTTTACTGCCATTGTAGTGCGTTTATTGCTCAAGACCAGTCAATTGTTAAGTATGGAGATCCAATTTGTTTTATGGGTACTACGGGCTTTTCTACAGGGGTTCACACACATGTTGGATTGTATGAAAAAAGTAATTCAGGTGGTTGGAATAATATTGATCCAACTCCATTTTTATTTCCTAAAGGTTTATGACTGAGAAATTAGAACAAAACACAATTCAGATATTAGACCAAAGCCTTAAACAAGGTTTTACAGCTATTCCTCGTGCAATTTTGAAATCACCTATGCTTTCTATGCAAGCAAAAATATTATTTGCTTTACTGCTTGATTATGCTTGGCAAAAAGGTAGCTGTTTTCCAGGTCAGGAAAGGCTGGCTGAGGATCTTAATGTTCACAGAAATACTATTTCGAAACATTTAATTGAACTGAGAAGTTGTGGACTAATTACTTGGAAACAGCGAGGACTTAACCGTACAAATGTTTACTATATCAATTCTCTAGCAACTGTACAGTTCGAAAAGGTAGATAAATCAAGCATTCTTTCTGATTCACACTCTAGTGTGCATCCAGAATCACATCCGAGTATGCATCAAGAACAACACCCGAGTGTGAACATAATAAAAGAAGATGAATATAAAAAGAAAGAATATAAAAAGCCGTTAACGTTAGGCAACGTCAACGAACAAATAAATTTGAATACTTTTGACAATGAAGCAATTGAAATTGCAAAGGAACTTGGTGATGAAAAAAGTATTAAGTTTTATCAAAAAATTGTTAATAAAAAAAACAAAGGTGAACTAATAAGCGATGATATTGATACTGCATTAAATGATACAAGGCGAATGATTAGAACTGATCAGATTGATGGTAAGAATTTTCTTCGTAATCCTGCAAGTTGGTTCGTAGCAACTCTACAAAAACTTACTCAAAAAAGAAAAGAAAATAAACAAAAGGCAACAGTTGAAGAAATGCTTTCAAAGTTTCATAAATCATTTACATCAAAGGCGATCTCTTTGATTTTCATAATTTGCATTGTTGCTTTTAGTTTTCCAACAAGAGTTCAAGCTCAAGAAACATCTGAAATAACAATCGATTCTGTATTTATAGAACATAATAAAATTCGTAAAGAAAATAACCTCCCTGAGTTTGTGTTAAATGAAGAACTTACTAAAAGTGCTTATCTCAAAGCAGTCTCAATGAAGTTTAAAAAGTGTTGGTCACATTACTGTCCTGATTCTCCTTGGGGAGATTTTCAAACAATAGGCTATGAGTATGAAACCGCAGGTGAGAACTTAGCACATGGATATTCAAACGATACGTATTTAATGAACGCTTGGTTAGAAAGTCCTACGCATAAGGCAAATATTCTTAACAGTAATTATTCAGAAATAGGTATTGCAGTTATTGAAGGTAATTTTCTATCAGAGTCAAAAGACACAATTGTTGTTGTTCATTTTGCAAAACCAAAAATGATAGCTCAAAGTAACGGTTTTTTAGTATTTCAAAAACTAATAATCAAAAGGCAAAATTTATGTTGGACTTATTGTTAGAAAACAAATTAATAACCTTAGGAATGGGAGTTTCGCTACTCCTAACCATTGCTATGATTATTTGGTATTTTACCAACCTTATTATTGCAAAGCAAAAAGTTAAAAGTGAAAAAGGCTTTTTAATGCAGATTATTCCACCAAAATACTCGTTGGAAGATGCTCAAAATAAACAGGGAGAACGTTTTTCGCTTCAAAGATTTATTGATAACCTAACCGCTTCTGTTAAGAAAAGTAGAATCTCTTTTGAAATATTTGCTGATGGCTCAGGAATCAAGTTTCTTGTTTGGACACCTACCAAACAAATGCAGGATTTAGTTAAGCTGAATCTTTACAGCACTTATAAGGAAAGAGTTCAGATTAAAACAATTAGTGATGATCCAATTGGTACTTTTCGAGGCGAATTCTCAAAGATCAACGAATACAAGGCACTGAAACACGATGTGTATATGCTTATGGATGTCCGAGACTTTGAAAGTATGGATCCTGTTCAGGATATTCTGACTGCTCTTTCAGGAATGGATAGTGAGAACAAGGCGTTCATACAAATTGTTTTAAGCCCAACAAGACTTGATAAAGAAGCTTTGCGAATGGCAAAGGAGAATTTCAGGCTTGTAAAAAAAGAGGTTACATGGCTTTCAGTATTTTTATCACACTTTGAAGTATATTTTCTTTACTCATTGCCTCTATTACCAATATTAGCGATAAAAATTCTTGGAGAAATAACAAGAACTTTTTCAAACAGACAAAATGCACTTGATCCAGTCGTTATTCTACCCGATAGCGATCCACGAAAGATATTTGTCGATAAGGAAGAATTACAAAGTTTTTATAGCTTGATGGATGAAAAATACAAAACATCTTTTACAAGTTATATCCGAGTAATTGCAGAAGGAAATGATAGCCAGAATCGACTTGATGCAATTGAACAAGCTTTGGAGTCAATGAAAAGTGAAACTCAAAATAGACTTATGAGAAAAAGCTCTAAGAATTTTGCAGATATCAAATCCCGATTCATTTACCCAGAAAGCAAACTCTTTCCATTCTTTAAGGAGATATTTACATCTCAAGGGACATTGTCTTCAAGAGAAATATCTATGTTGTACCATTTGCCACGAATTATTTCAGATCCTGCAATTGATCATTTTATAGTGCCTGACTTACCTGCAAAAAAGCAATACAGAGCAAGGGACGGTAAAGATGATCTGCTACTTGGGATAAATAATACTCACGAAAAGGAATACAAGGTCTATTTGCCAGTTGAGAACAGAAAAAGACATATTGTTATTACAGGACAGACTGGAACAGGAAAATCAACGATACTGAAAAACTTCATTCTGCAAGATATTGATAACACTATTCAGAAAGGAAATAAACGAGGTTTGATATTAATGGATCCGCATGAAGACTTTTTTATGGATATTTTGCAAAGGCTTCCTAATAACTTCATGCAGTCGAAAAAGGTTATTGCTTGGGATACTAGAAGTGAAGAATATTATTTCGGTTTTAACCCACTATTTGCAGTAGGACTCAGTGAGCGAGAAATTGATCTTGTAATTGACTCAAACTACAAACTTATTGAAAAGATTATCAGAAGGCTAAGTCCAGATGCTGGAATGGGTACTACTGGAAAACCTATGCTAATTAATGCCATGAAAACTTTAATGGTGTTTCAAAATGAATGGATCAAGCGAAATGGGAATACACAGAAAGCAATAAGCTTTATGAAAGCTCATGCACCGACCTTAGTAGAGGTTCGCAATCTCATTTTTGATACTGATTTTGCAACGAAAGTTAAGGAATTTGTTGATCTGGAAAAGTATGAAGGTTTGAGATCATTTTGGGAAGATACTTTACCTAACTATTCTGAATCGAAAAACTGGCAGGAAATTAGGCAAGGCTTTGATAACAAGCTTTCACAGATACTTACTGGAATTTTAATATACACATTCGGACAATCTGAAAGTGCAGTAAATTTTGCTGACATTATTAGAAATTCAAAAATGTTACTGGTTAATCTTTCATCAAAAAATATTGGGGAAGAAGGTATGAGTTTACTCGGTTCAATGCTTATTGCTAAAGTCTGGTTTGAAGCAAAAAGAATTGATCAAAGTGATCGAAAACCATTTGTTGTTTATGCCGATGAGTTTCAAAACTTTGCAAGTTCAGATTTTTCACAGGCATTATCAGAGGCTAGAAAATTTAAGCTTGAATTGGTACTGGCTCATCAATTCTTTCAGCAACTTCCTGAGGATGTTTTTCATTCAGTCATGGGGAATGTAAAAAACAAGATTTATTACAGGTGCGGTCTTGAGGATTGCATGATGGTATCTAAGGACTTGCAAGGTAAAGTGCTTGAGCAAGAAGTTATGGAAGTTCCAGAATTTCATGCAAATGTTAAGGCAGGTGAAGATGTTTATTCGATATATGTTTCTAAAGAACGTGATGCAAATTTTTCAGAAGAAACGATCAATGCTTTTATACATAACACTTATGAAAAGTTTGGGAAAACTCGAGAGCAAATAGAGCAGGAAATTAAAATGAGGCGAAACTGGGTAGAAAGCGGTTGCAAGTTCAATGAATCCAATAAGGTTCAGAGTGGGTGCAGTGGCGAAGCCAGAAGCACCAACATACATAATTTTTTAAATAGTGCCGAAAATGCTGTTCCTTCCGCCTGATTCAGTCTCGGTGATTAACTGTGTGTGTACTTGTTAATCTAATCCGATGGATTGAATCGGCGGGCGGAACAGTAAGAGAGATAGAGGTATAGATAAGATAGAGATAAAAAATTAAGAATAAAAATAAATAATAGAAAAAGGAAATAAATGAAAAATATGAGAATAACTTACAATCAAATAGAAATACTGGAAATAATATATTCATTTAGGTATTTACCATTAAAGGTTTTAGTAAAGATAGCGAGAAGAAATAAGTTGTATGCTTTTAGGCAGAATATCAGCAGAATAATAAATAGGCTTGTAAAGGAGAATTATTTAAAGTCTTTTTATTATGGCAACAATTGGAAAGTTTTATACTTGTCTAGAAAGGGTGCTGATATTTTGGCAAGTGTAAAAGGTGTTGAAGCGAAAGAAATCGGTCTTCCAAACGAAGGCATGAAGGTGCAATTTGCTATGTTGGAGCATACAGTCAAAATCTCAGAACTGTATGAGCAATTTCTCGATAACTTGACCAAATATCCAGAATTTAAACTCATTGAATGGCTTGGCGATCAAAAAGCCTTGTATCATTATTCTTTTAAATCTTCCCGAAGTGGGAAATTGATAAAACACATTTTATCTCCTGATTCATATTTCATAATTCAAAAGGAAGACTCAAAATCTGAGTTCTTTATCGAATATGACACAGGAAATATGGATAAAGAGCAACTATCGAGGAAATTTATGCGGTATTTTGAATATTTCACATACGGTAATTGGGAAACAAAGTTTGACCATTTCCCCTCAATCCTATTTATTACTGATAGATCAGAAGAACAAGTGCAAAATCTCATTGGAAATGATGATTTTACTTTAGAAAAAGCGATTGAAAATCGCACACTGTTTGCTAAATCAAATAATGTTCTTCTAAAAGGATTAGGAGTATCTGAAAATATTAAAAGTTTATCTGCTGATAAAATTCGAGGATTTTTACAAACCGAATTAATTTTTATGAAAACTAATAGCCAATGGTCAAAACAGTTATTCGAAAAATTATTATCCTTCTAGCAATTCTTTTGATTCTGGGTGGATTGTATATTCTATACCAAGTATTTGCACCAGAAATCGAATATAGAATTGATAAGCCTGATGAGGCTAAAATCATTCAACAGGTTGAAAAGCAAGAAACCTATACTGAAAACAAGTTGGTAATTCCTGCAGTCGGAGTGGATATGATCATAGGTACTGACAAACAGAGCTTAGACAATGGTGGTTGGGTGCAAAGATTAAGTTCTGATAGCTTGCCTAACTTGATTGCAATCCATCGTTTCGGGTGGTCAAATTTATCAGCAGAGCAAAAAATGAAGCAAACTCTGTACCACGTTTACAAACTCAGAGAAGGAGATGTTGTTTTTGTTATATGGAGTGGTAAGAAATATGAATTTACTGTCAAGAATATTATTGAAAGTACTGATAATCCCGCAAATGATGAAGATTTAGTAATTTATACATGCAAGTTTTTTAATAGTAGTCAGAGGGTGTTTATTATTTTGAATAATAACTCAGTCTTTTGAGCTTGAATCGCTAAAACTTTAAAAACTGTTTTATACACCAGTTTGTGATTCAGGAGGTAATGGTTTGAAATAACTATTAGGGTCATTCTCAACCTGATTTACGAATGTTAATGCTAGATTAAGTCCTTGTTGTTCATTTTCGTTTAGTGTCGAAACAAAAGCAGGTCTGCCAGCAATTGTTGGCATAGCTTCAAATCTAACTTTTTCATCTTGAGATGCATAACCGCCAAGTACCTTGATACGTAAGAGTGTCCATTCTCTAAAATCTAAAGCTCTTGAAAAGTCGGCTTTTGAAACTCCTTCTGGTAGCTCAAGTTGTTCTTGAGTCTGATTAAAAACAATTCTTTCACCCATATTGTTGATTTTAATAATCTAAATATGTGTGAATTTTCGCATATATATATATATTGCAAGCTTTTGATACAAAACTGATACTAACGGAGGAAACATTAAAATGACTTACTATTCCAATTTATAGACAAAATGGGCTTTGTCCATTATCTCAGCTGGATTTGGATTATTCTTAATTGTGTACGAGTGGGTTTGATCAATTTGTCCTGGTAATCTGAATGATTCATCCAAGACTTGAATAACTATCCAGTCATCTTGTACAAAGACTTTTGCTTTTTGGGGATCTATTTGGTCGTTCCAATCAGTGAAATATCGGTATTCTTCTCCTTGTTTGTTAAACCGAATACTGCTTACACCATTAACTACGACAAAACCACCTTTTTTAGTAGCTCGTACAAGTTCATTAATATGTGAGATAGGATCCTCTAAGTATCTTATGAGATATTGAGATATCGGCTACTGCATCTACTATAGGGATTGGATCGTTCAAATCAGCTTGAGTTGTTAAAGTACCATTTGAACCTGCTGATTGGGGATAAAGATCAAAATTGAAAACCTTTGCTTTAGGGACACCAGTTTTAATTCCACTTGATACATTGCCAGAACCCGAACCACAGTCTACAACAACAGGAGCTTCAACTGTACTCAAATATTTTACAACTCCAGATTTTAGCTCATCTGGAAAACCTTTTGATTCTTCACCCAGAACTGTCATTTTCGAATTACCCAACTGAGTGACTCTAAATTCAAGATCAGTTAGTGTTCGTTGTGTTTCCGTTTTTTGTTGGAACTCACTTGCTCCAAATCTTCCTTCTGTCATGTTTGTTTAATTTTATATACAAAATTATCTAAGTCACGTAGGTCTCGCTTTTCGTGTACTACAGCACCAGAACCATAAAAGGTAGGAATACTAACTGCTTGATTCGCATGCGTTTTAACAGTTTGTGATTTACTTTCATCAAGCTCATATGGTAATTGAAATTCTGGATCATCAACCCTGATTATTGCCCAATCGGATCCGCTAAATCTATCCATACTCCAAACTGTAATTTTCCCATCGGCTTCAGTATCGGATGACAAAAGGTATGTTCCATTTTCGGAGTGCATTGATTTTACACCGTTAACAATAATATACCCCCCCTTTTTCGTTATTCTTATCAATTCATTTAAAGTCTTTACTGGATCTTCAAGATAAGGTAGAACAAAGCTACAGATAGTCATATCTACTCCTTGACTCACTATTGGCAGAGGTGCATTGAGATCAGTTTGAACCTGATTTTCAACTTTTCCTGTTGGATAATAATCAGCAGAAATTACAGCAACATTTGATAATCCTGCTTGGTTAATATCACTTGATAAATTTCCCTCACCAGAGCCAGCATCAAAAACTGTAAATTTTGTTTGGGTTGATGAAGCTCTGAGAAACGCTTCTACCCCATCTTTTAGTCCTGGAATTTCAGATGTCTGTGGAAGTGATCCGTCAGCAAGTGGATACACCTGCCAAGGTTTTGAATTAAAACTTGATATTGTTCTTTCAAGCGATTCTAATCCCCTATGTCTTGGGGTAGTTTCAACAAAATATTCCTTTGACAATACTTCTGCCATATAGTATTTATATCATTTTTTTAATAAATTCATAGCGCTTTTTTCTTTTATATTTCTGAAAAGGATAAAAGCTTGGCAAAAAAAGAAACAGTTACAAACAATAAGGATTGCTTCGCAACATAAACACCCATTATATTTCCCTTTCTTTAGAAAAGACTAGCATAAAAAGCCTTAAATAGCTTCGCTTCTGCTATCGCATCCGCTTGCTACCCTTTGGGTTTGCAAGGATTTGCTTCTTCGAATTCCTCCTTGTCAAATCTGTCTTTTTATACTGCCGACACTCCCTACGGTCGTTTTGGTTCGCTATTTCTCTATTAAGAAAGGGAAACACTCTTACTTAACAGAAAGCTCTTTAACAATTTAATAGCCTTATCTTAAAACTACAAACCATTGAGCAGAGCTAATGAGGTCTACAGGTAAGGACAAAATATATAAGTTTTTACTTTAAATTAAATGAAATTGCTTACTAAAGAAATTCTTGAGAAGTTACCAAAACTTTACTCACAGGAAGAAAAGGGACTTGAAGCGGTTGCAGTAGTTAAGTTTTTTACTCCTGATAGTAACTGGACTTGGTACGCAACAGAATTTGACGGAGAAGATTTATTTTTCGGGCTTGTTGACGGTTTTGAAAAAGAAATCGGGTATTTCAGACTATCGGAACTACAAAGCGTAAAAGGTGCTTTAGGTTTACCAATTGAAAGAGATATGTATTTCAAGCCTAAAACACTAAAAGAGTTAATGAACTGAAAGCAAACCTTTGAAGGTGGGACGGTTAAACCTTCAAATATAAATTATTACAAATTTTAAAATGGTTACGACTTTATCACTAGATTGGATTAAAGAAATCAATCCTTATTACTGGGATACTTTGCTAGAAGATGAGGAAATTATGTGGAATACATTATGGTGTTTTGATGAAACACAATGGACAGAGCGAAACGCTCAAATAGTAAGAGGGTGCGGAATGATACCTATTGAGGTTGACGGATTAATTTTTTGCGGTCTTGCAGGTTGCGGAATGGATTTAACAGCAACTGTTATCTATACGCAATACAAGCTAACAGGAACAATTGAATTTGATTATGCAAAATATATCAAAAACGAGCCTCAAGATTATGTTGAATATGTAATCGGGAAAAAGAAAAGAACCGAATTGTTAAGTTATATTAATATGGGGTGTACCCCATATGATATGAATAAATTCTTTACAATTTCGGATTAAAATATGGGGATATGTTTAAACCAATTTCAAAACAAACAAAGGAAGAGATCCTTTTAAAAATAAAGGGTGGAGAGAAGGTGATGGCACTTTCCGAACAATATGGTATTTCCCATAAAACAATCTACACTTGGCTTAGAAGTCAAATTAAACCTGAAATCACCCTCGCGGCATGGAATCGTCTCAAATGGGAGAATGAAGAATTAAAAAGATTAGTTGGGGTGATAAGTTTGGAACTTGAAAAAGGGAAAAAAAATAGAAATCATTAAAAATTCGCCAAACAAACAATTTGCTGGAAATGTTACAGGCATAAACTCTAAAAATATTTACAAAACAAGCAAACAAGAAATTAAGGATTTAATTATCAAAAATGAAATAACTGAAACTCATAAAATTCATCCAGCCTATGGACATTTGAGACTGGCAATTGAATTAAAACATAACAAAAAAAGGATCATCAGAATAATGAAAAAGTATGGGATAAGACCACCAAGACTGTGGTATCAGAAAAAATATATAACTGAGGCTGATTTAAACTATAAAAACAAATTTGAAAATTTAATCAGAGATGTTAAAAATGAAGAATTAAAAATTAATGAAGTCTGGTCAAGTGATTTAACTTATGTTAAATTTCAAAATAAATTTTTCTATGTTTCAGCTATAAAAGATATTTTTACAAAAGAGGTGGTTGGGGTAAATATTGGAAATCACCATGATGCAGACTTGGTTTTACAAACAATAAAACAGGCAGTTTTAAAACAAAATACATATCCTAAAATTTTTCATTCAGATAGGGGGAAAGAGTTTTTAAATGAAAGTTGTATAAATTATTTTCAAAACAATGGGGTTAAAATTTCAGCAAGTGATCCGGGATCCCCTTGGCAAAATGGAGCAATTGAGTCATTTTGGAGTAGATTCAAATGTGATTCTGGAGACTTAAATAGATTTGAAGATCTGGGACAATTGGCAGAATACATTTATGGTTATGTGAGTTATTACAACAATGATAGAATTGTTACCAAATTAAAAATGAGTCCAGTTAAATTTAAACAAATTTTAATGCAGGATTGTTAAGAATTTGTTCATCAAAAATGGGGTACTTGACATGTGA